>NZ_CP042464.1:1501785-1802142 GCF_015074785.1 Segatella copri | reverse complement strand
TAGAAGGTTCTCTTTCTACGGCTGTAGGTTTCTCGATGTGCAAGAACAAGTCTGATAAGCATGTATACTGCGTTCTCGGCGATCTGAGTTTCTTCTATGACCAGAATGCGCTCTGGAATAGAAATCTGAACGGCAAGCTCCGTATCATCGTGCTCAATAATGGTGGCGGTGCCATCTTTGGCAAGTTCCAGGGATTAAAGGAGAGTCAGGCTCGTGAAGAAATAATAATGGCAAAGCATCATGCAACGGCTGAAGGAATCTGTAGTCAGAATGAGGTAAAATATCTCGCAGCTCATACGATGGAAGAGATGGAACAGGGCATCTGCCAATTGATTCATGCCGAGAGCGAGCGCCCGATGCTTCTGGAGGTTTTCACCGATATGGATGTAGATAATGAGATGCTGGAAGCCGTTCAGAAGTGCTGATAGAGGACCTGTAAGGAACTATAACTGATAGTTCTTTCAAAAGAATAAGATAAATAGTAATCATAAAGTTCAAAATTCAAAGTTCAAAGTAATAAAATGAGAGAATGGAAAAAGATAGAAGGTTTTGATTTCAAGGAAATCATCTTCGAGGAGTATAATCATATCGCTAAGATTACCATCAATCGTGAGCGCTACCGTAATGCCTTCACACCGTTGACCACTTGGGAGATGGCACAGGCGTTCAACTATTGCCGCGACTGTCTGGATATCCGTGTGGTCATTCTGACGGGTGCCGGTGATAAGGCATTCTGTGCAGGAGGTGACATGCATGTGAAGGGCCGCGGCGGTTATGTAGGTAATGACGGTGTGCCTCGCCTGAATGTGCTCGATGTGCAGATGCAGATTCGCCGTCTGCCAAAGCCGGTTATCGCTATGGTGAATGGTTATGCCATCGGTGGCGGTCATGTGCTTCATGTGATGTGCGACCTGACCATCGCTTCAGAGAATGCCATCTTTGGACAGACTGGTCCTAAGGTGGGAAGCTTCGATGCCGGTTTCGGTTCTTCTTATCTGGCAAGAATGGTGGGTCAGAAGAAGGCTCGCGAAATTTGGTTCCTTTGCAAGCAGTATTCTGCCAAGGAGGCTGAAGAGATGGGAATGGTGAACAAGGTGGTGCCTCTCGAAAAGTTGGAAGATACCTGTGTAGAGTGGGCTGAAATCATGATGGAACGTTCGCCTCTGGCACTCCGTATGATCAAGGCTGGCTTGAATGCCGAACTGGATGGTCAGGCTGGTATTCAGGAGTTGGCTGGCGATGCCACGATGCTCTATTATACGATGGATGAGGCTCAGGAGGGTGGCAAGGCGTTCCTTGAGAAGCGCAAGCCTCGCTTCGAGGATTATCCTCAGTTCCCATAAATTCATCATCTATAAACAATAAAAACCTCGGAAGATGCATAAAAGCAATCTTCCGAGGTTTCTTGTTTTTTATTCGTGAGTAGCGAATCTCTGCTCTGCCAGTTTCTCGTATTTGGTGCCTGGCTTGCCATAGTTGGCATACGGCCAGATGCTGATGCCGCCACGAGGAGTAAAGATGCCTGTTACCTCTATATATTTAGGGTCCATCAGCTTGATGAGATCCTTCATGATGATGTTTACGCAGTCTTCATGGAAATCGCCATGATTGCGGAAACTGAAGAGATAAAGTTTCAGACTCTTGCTCTCTACCATCTTTACGTCAGGAATATAGCTGATGCGAATCTCTGCGAAATCTGGCTGACCCGTAATAGGGCAGAGCGATGTAAACTCAGGGCAGTTGAAACGTACCCAGTAATCATTGCCAGGATGCTTGTTCACGAAAGTTTCGAGCACCTCTGGCGCATAATCCATTCTATATGTAGTCTTGGCACCTAATGCCTGAAGACCGTCTTCTTTTCTATCCACGCTTGGTAATGTTTTAATGTTTGATATTTACTGATGTCTTTTAGCCGAGGCTGAAGATCTTGAATACATTGTAGGAGATGTTATTGTCGTATGCATCTTCACCTTCATGCTTCTTCACGTATTTCACTACACGGATGGTCAGAGGCAGTACCACAATCTCGTAGGCAGTCTTCAGTATCACCTGCCAGAGCATGAGCCAAGGCAATTCTGATGTAGGCACCACACCGCCTAAGGCAAGTGGGAAGAAGATAAGACTGTCGCAACTCTCACCGGCAATGGTACTGAGGATGGCACGGGCAGAGAAATGCTTGCCGCCATCGCGGATTTTCATCACGCTCATCACATAGGCATTGGCAAACGAACCGATGATGAAGGCTACGAAAGAGGCTGCTGCAATGCGGGGTGCCAGACCGAAGATGGCATGAAAACCGGCATCGTTGGTCCAATAAGGCGCTGCAGGAATGGCATCGCAGATAGCACCCAGCGCCACGAAGAAGAAGTTCATCGCAAAGCCGGTCCAGATCAACAGACGCGCTTTCTGATAGCCCCATACTTCACATACCACATCGTTGATGATGTAGCTTACAGGGAATACGATAAGTCCACCGGTAAGGGAAACTGGCCCGAAGGCGATTTGCTTTGTTTCGAGTACGTTTGCTGCAATCAGGCAAACGCAGAAGAGGATGCTGAAAAGCATAAACAGCACGCTCACTTGAGTTTTTTTCTTGTCCATTTTCTTGTTTTTTACGAGGTTTACCAAGCACTCGGGTTATTGAATATGATGATTCTTTTCAGAAATCGGCTGCAAAATTACAACATTTCTTCTTAATAGCCAAATATTTGGGCAAAAAAAATGGCTCCAAATACTAATCACTAGCACTTGGAGCCCTTATCTAACTAAAAACCTAAAACTTTTTTCTAAAAACTAAACCTAACAATCTTAACCTATGAGAAACTAACCTTTTCAGATTATATTGTGATAGCGAAATAACACTCTTGTTATCCGCTGTCATCTGTCATCAAGCAACAGATATACCAAAAAGTTGTTTCATGACAAGATGTCAGAGAAGATTTACTTTTCCATAAACTTCTTTGCAGCTCTTAACTGATGTCTCATCACACTCAGGAATTCCTGACTCTCCTGCAGTACGTTGAGATAAACCAGAGAAATCTGCATCAGCGTATTGTCAGTCATGTGCTGGATGCGGTCGATATGCTTCTTGCGGAGAACAGAGAGCTCGTCTTTGCAGGCATCTGCCTCGGCAAGAATCTCGCGATAGCTGTCATATCTGCCGGTCTCTATCAGTTCGCAGCTCATGCGCATCAGGTCGTTGATCTTCTGGCGTACAGGAGTAAACTCCTTGATGTATTCAGCAGGAAGCGGATTGAAGTTGTTGTCAACATGTTCCTTGATTGGGTCGAGCATACGGCGCAGAGAGTAGATAAACTGCTGGTTGCTGTTGGCACCCAGATGGAACCAGGTGTTGCGCTCGATGGCAATCTCGATAGGCGATTTCTTCAAACCGAGCATCTCCTGACGGCGGAACTTCTTCAGCATATCCTGTTCCTTCTTCAGATCCTTGTTGGCATGACGAAGGTCGCGGGTATTCTCGTTGGCAAGACCATCCATAATCTGGTTGAACTCGTTCAGGGCGAAGTGGCAGACGTAAGACTGGGTGCGTGAAACCTGACGGCGAAGCAAATCCCATACAATCTCCGGGTCGCGAGAACGCATCATCAGCTGGAAGGTACTACTCTTGCCCTCTTCCTTAGCCTTCTTGTTATACTGGATGTTGCTGCGGATGAGCAGGTAGATAACCAAACCCATGAAGCAAGCCTGGATGCCCACACCACCAAAGTGCATGATGATACAGACAATGGCACAGGCTGCGAAAGCTACACCGGCTGTGATGAACCAACCACCGATTACACTCAATACACCTGTTACACGGAATACGGCACTCTCGCGGCTCCATGCTCTATCAGCAAGTGAAGAACCCATAGCTACCATGAAGGTAACGTAGGTGGTAGAGAGAGGCAACTTGAGGTTGGTACCGATGGTGATCAGCATGGAAGCAAGTACCAGGTTAACGGCTGCACGAACCACGTCGAAAGCAGCACTCTCCTCGAGTTCAACATCATTCTTGTCGAAACGGCTGTTGATCCAGTTCATCAGTGCCTTTGGCATAAACTGCTTCAACCATGAATCTGTAGCCTGGCAGTTGCGTACAATCACGCGGGCTGCAGAAGAACTTCCGAACATCTCATCACCCTCGTCCTGACGGCTCAAGTCAACAGAAGTCTTGATTACGTTCTGTGCCTTCTTGGATGTCGCCATGGCGATAATCATCACGGCACCGGCAGCAAGCAGAAAGCCTGGAGTGGTCTTGGCACTCTCCATCAATGAAGTCATCATAAACTGGTCTGGCGCTGCACCGTTGGCATTTGCCATATAGTCCTGATAAGAAGAGAGACCTGCCAGAGGCACACCGATGAAGTTTACCAGGTCGTTACCTGCGAAAGCCATAGCCAGGGCGAAAGTACCCATCAGCACCGTAAACTTGAAGATGTTGACACGGCAGAGGTGCAGGAATTCCATTACAACAGCAGATACCACGAAGGTGATGCAGATGAGGAAACCGAGATTCTGGTCGATGTAATCGCGCACCTCAGCAGGCAGGTAAGGACTCTTGCCCAAACCCTTCATGAAGATGAAGTAAGAGAGGGCTGTAAAGGCGATACCGCCGAAGATAGCGATACTGTAGCGGCTGTGCTTGCGGTAGTTGAAGGTGAAAATGATACGGGAAAGCCACATCACAAAGGCACCAAACACGAAGGCGATGATGACAGATGAGAAGATACCCATGATTACCTCCAATGCCTTGTTACTGTTCAGCAATACGCCATAGTTGAGGCTGTCGTCGCCATACATCTTCAATGTAGCGAGAATGAAAGCACCACCCAGTAACTCGAATACCAGAGAGACAGTAGTTGAGGTTGGCATACCTAAGGTGTTGAACACATCCAGGATGATGACATCAGTCACCATGACCGCCAGGAAGAGCGTCATTACCTCTTCGAATGTAAAGTGGTCAGGACTCATGATACCATGTCTGGCGATATCCATCATTCCTGAAGACATAATGGCTCCCAGAACCACACCGCAGGATGCGATAATCAGCACCGTGCGAAACTTAGCCACCTTAGCTCCGATGGCAGATTGCAGGAAGTTGACAGCATCGTTGCTGACTCCTACGAAGAGATCGAACACTGCTAAACAGAGCAGGAAGATCACAATACATAAATAAATTGTACCCATTATTATCTTAATGTTTATTGTTATTGTTTACTTTGTGGGGGACATTTCTTTCCCTTATTTGCGGGAGTTATCCATTTTCTCCTTCTTTTCGGCAGCAAAAGTACGTAGGAAATGTTACAGGCTATTTAAACAGATGTTACATTCTTGTTAAAAACGATTTTTCTTCTGTTTTTCTGAAAGAAAGTAGTTATCTTTGCAGTCAGAACGCCTATATATAATAAGGTGTAAAACATAACAAACATGAAAATGGATAGATTTAAAGATATCAAGGCGATAGCCTTCGATGCCGATGATACGCTCTGGGCATTACAGGAATATTTCGAAGAGGTGGAGCATGAATATTGCGAACTTCTTTCTGAATACGGAAAAGAGAAAGAAATCTCTGCCGCTCTTCTGGAGACGGAAAGTGGTAATATGGCTGACTTGGGGTATGGCTGCAAGGCTTTCACCATTTCGCTGGTAGAGAATGCCGTGAAGGTAAGTAAGGGCAAGGTTTCTGCCTATGTGATTGCTCAGATTATAGGGCTGGGAAAGAGTCTGCTGCATCTTGATGCCAAACCGCTGGAGGGGGTAGAGGAGACGCTGGCTCTGCTGCATGAAAAGAAGAAAGAGGGCAGGAAATTGAAACTTGCCGTCTTTACGAAGGGAGAGTTGCAGGATCAGGAGAATAAATTATGGCGCTCGGGTTTGCAGCGTTATTTTGATGTGGTAAGTATTGTGAGCGATAAAAAGCCTGAAGCTTACCGCCGCCTCTGTAGGGAGTTGGATGTCCAGCCTTCAGAACTCGTGATGGTGGGTAACAGTTTCAAAAGTGATATTGCTCCTGCGCTGAGCATCGGCTGTTCTGCCATCCATATTCCTGCCCAATCTATTTGGGCGCATGAGAAGACTGAAGAGTATGAACACCCGAAACTCCGCCGCATCTCATATTTCAAGGAAATTCTTGATTGGATATAAAGGGGGAGAATATCGATCTTTTCTCTTTATCTGCTGATATCCATCTACCGTGTTTTACGGTTTTATGTGCGTTAAATGTTTGAAAATCAGCTAGTTTACTACCTTGTTACGGTGCTTTACCGTATCATGTATGTTAAGTGTTTGAAAAACAATAAGTTTACCCACTTGACCCCTTAAAATAAGGGGGCAAGCCTTACTTTAGGATAACTCTTAGTAAAAAGGGACTAAGAGTTATCCTATTTCTTTATCAATATACGCAAGGATTTCTTCTTGCTGTTCTGGATGGAACCATTGGATAGTGGTATCCCGCTTAAACCAGGTAAGCTGCTTGCGCATGTATTCACGGCTGTGCGACTGGATTTGTCTGATAGCTTCATCGCGGTCTATTTCGCCGTCAAAGTAGGAGAACATTTCTTTGTAGCCCACGGTTCTCAAGGCGGTGAGACCCTTCTGTGGGTATACGCTGCGGGCTTCTGCCTCCAGACCTTCGTCCATCATCATCAGTACACGCTGGTTGATGCGGTCGTAGAGTTCAGTTCTGTCGCGGTTCAGACCTATCTTGATGATGCGGAAAGGGCGCTGCTTCTTTTCGGCTGTGCGGAAAGAAGTATAAGTCTTGCCGGTCTGATGGCAGATTTCCAGGGCATGAACCACGCGGCGAGGATTCTTCCTGTCTACTATCGCCCAATGCTCCGGGTCCATCTTGTGAAGTTCTTCTACCAGTGCCTCCAGCCCTTCCTCTTCCAGACGCTGTTTCATCCAAGTGCGTATGTCGTCACGAACAGTAGGGATGTCGTCGATTCCCTTGCATACAGCATCGATATACATCATGCTGCCACCTGTAAGCAGAGCCACATCGTGATTCTTGAAGATATCTTCCTGCAGGAGATTCATCACATCAGCCTCGTATTGGGCAGCACTGTAATAATCTTCGATGTGGTGGTTTCCTACGAAATAATGCTTTACCCGCTGCTGCTGTTCGGCAGTAGGGGCTGCGGTTCCGATAGGGAGTTCGGCGAAGATCTGGCGGGAGTCGGCATTGATGATAGGTATAGCGAGATGCTCTGCCAGTGAAAGGCAAAGCTCCGTTTTACCTACACCGGTAGGACCTAAGACCACAATCAATGTTTTCATATATTATTCCTTATATTCAAGAAAAAAGCATCCTTGCTCGTTTCATAAACCTATGCAAGGATGCTCTTTTTACCTTTTTACTTTTTTACCCTTTTACTTTTATCGGATAATGCCTCGCTGAGAACTCTCTACGAAGTCGATAATATACTGAATCTCCTTGGTAACCTCAAGATTCTTCTTGATTTCCTCGATACCTTCCTTCAATATACCCTTGCTGTAGAGCAGGCGATAAGCCTCGTGGATGTTCTGGATGGTCTCGTTGCTGAAACCACGGCGACGCAAACCGATGAGGTTGATGCTGCAATAGCGGGTTGGTTCCTTGCCGGCAATGATATAAGGAGGAATATCCTGAGAGAAACGGCAACCGCCCTGGATCATCACGTAACCTGCGATATGGCAGAACTGGTGAACGAGAACGTTGGCGCTGACGATGGCGTTGTCATCTACTACCACCTCACCGGCAAACTTGGTAGAGTTGCCGATAATCAAGCCGCTGCCAAGCACGCAGTCGTGAGCCACGTGAACGGTTTCCATCAGGAGGTTGTTGCTGCCTACTACGGTCTTGCCCTTAGAGGCTGTACCACGAGAGATAGTAACGTTCTCACGGATACTGTTGTTATCGCCAACCTCGCATGTTGTCTGCTCGCCCTTGAACTTCAAATCCTGAGGCTTGGTAGAGATGCTGGCACCTGGGAAGAACTCATTGTTGTTTCCGATGCGGGCACCTACATGGATGGTGACGCTGTTCTGTAATACATTGTTGTCGCCCAAAACGGTATCCTTATCAATATAGCAGAAAGGGCCGATGATGTTGTTATCACCGAGTTTTGCCTCTGGGTGAACGAACGCTAATGGACTAATCTGATTCATTTCTATTTAGTTTAAAGTTTATAATTTATAGTTTATAGCCTGAACCACCTAAGCAATCTTGCTAAACGGCGCAGCCGCTATAAACTATTAACTATTAACTGATTTTTACTTGTTCTTAACAATCTGTGCTGTGAAAGTAGCCTCAGCCACCACCTGGTCGCCTACGAACATATAGCCTTTCATAGAGCTGATGCCATGACGTACAGGTGCGAGGAGTTCTACACGGAAGAGGAGGGTATCGCCCGGAACCACCTTCTTGCGGAACTTCACATCATCGAGCTTCATGAAGTAAGTACTCCAGCGCTCAGGCTCCTCCAACTGGTTGAGGACGAGCAGACCGCCACACTGTGCCATAGCCTCTACCTGGAGAACACCTGGCATAACCGGCTCCTCTGGGAAGTGACCGGTGAAGAAAGGCTCGTTGCTGGTTACATTCTTTACGCCCACGATGCTGCTAGGACCCATAGCGATGACCTTGTCGACCAGCTGCATAGGGTAGCGGTGAGGCAGGAGCTGGCGGATGCGGATATTATCCATGATTGGCTCCTCGTTAGGATCGTAGATAGGAGCCTGAATCTCGTGCTTGCGAATCTCCTTGCGCATGAGGCGGGCGAACTTGTTGTTTACGGTATGGCCAGGACGGGTAGCGATGATGCGACCCTTGATAGGCTTGCCGATGAGTGCCATATCGCCGATGATATCGAGCAGTTTATGACGTGTACACTCGTTCTCCCACTGCAATGGGCGGTGCTGTATATAACCCAACTTGTTGGCATCCATGTGAGGCACCTTGAGATGGTCGGCGAGCTGGTCGAGCTGAGCCTGTTCTACCTGGCGCTCGTAGATAACGATGGCATTGTCCAGGTCACCACCCTTGATGAGGTTAGCCTGGAGCAGAGGCATGATATCGCGTACGAAAACGAAGGTACGGGCAGAAGCAATCTCCTCTGCGTATGTCTCCATCTTTTCGAGGGTAGCAAACTGGCTGTTGATGAATTTGCTCTCGAAAGAACACATGGCTGTGATGCTGAAGTCCTCGTCTGGAAGAATGGTGATAACAGACCCGTTATTATCTTTCACCTCAATCTTATGACGGATGATGTAGTAATCTTTCTCTGCATTCTGTTCCTGGATGCCTACGCTCTGAATCTTCTCTACATAAGGAGCAGCAGAACCGTCGAGGATAGGGAACTCAGGACCATTTACCTGGATGAGACAGTTGTCGATGCCGAGGGCATAGAGTGCTGACATACCATGTTCGATGGTAGAAACGCGGATGTCGCCCTTACCGAGTACGGTACCGCGCTGTGTTTCAACAACGTTTTCAGCTACAGCCTGGATGACAGGCTCGCCTTCAAGGTCGATGCGCTGTATTTTATAACCGGTGTTCTCTGGTGCTGGATTGAATGTTACGGTGAGGCTCAAGCCTGTATGCAAACCCTTTCCGCAAAGAGAGAAGCTACCTTTCAGTGTCTTCTGTTTTGACATAACGATTTATTTTAATGTTAGGTGTTAAATGTTAAGTGTTAACTTGTTGGGGCATTCGCTCATTTAACATTTAACACTTTACATTTAACATTGAAAAAAATTACTTTTTCTTTAATTCTTCAATCTGCTTCTTCAGGTCGTTGAGTTCCTTGTACATATCAGGCAGGCGACGGAAGATTGCCTGTGACTTGAAGTAAGCGCGCTGCTCCATAGGAGGAGTTCCGATGAGCTGCTGGCCGCTCTTGAGGCTGCCAGGAACACCGCTCTGGGCACCGAGGAACACCTTGTCGCCGATAGTGATGTGGCCGGCAATACCCACCTGTCCGCCAAACATACACCATTCGCCTACCTTCGTACTGCCTGCTACACCTACCTGAGAAGACATCACGGTGTTGGCACCGATGTCGGTATTGTGGGCAATCTGTACGAGGTTGTCGAGTTTCACGCCCTTGCGTACGTAGGTAGAACCCATTGTAGAACGGTCAACACAAGTGTTGGCACCAATCTCTACATCGTCTTCGATGGTAACGATACCAATCTGAGGAATCTTGTCGTATCCTTCAGGACCAGGAGCAAATCCGAATCCGTCGGCACCGATCACACAACCTGCATGAAGCGTAACGTTGTTGCCTAACTTACAACCGTGATATACGGTAACGTTCGGATAGATGAGTGCATTCTTGCCAATCTTCACACCCTCTCCGATGTAGGCATGAGGATAAATCTGGCTACCTTCGCCTACCTCTGCACCATCGCTGATATATGCGAATGCACCTACATATACGCCTTCAGCCACCTTAGCCTTTGGAGAAACGAAAGCCAGCGGATCGATGCCGGTCTTCTTAGGCTTCATAGATTCGTACATCTGCAGGAGCTTAGCCACACACTCGTATGCATTCTTCACACGGATGAGGGTTGTGCTGACAGGGTGTTCCAATTCTACGTTCTCATCAATGAGTACGATACTTGACTTGGTTTCGTAAACATAATGAGTGTATTTAGGGTTAGAAAGGAACGAGATGGCGCCTTCCTTACCTTCTTCGATTTTTGCGAAGGTGTTGACTGTTGCGTTCTCATCACCTTCCACACGGCCCTGAACGAACTGGGCTATTTGTTGAGCGGTAAATTCCATAATTTATCTGTCTTCTAGTTTGTTTATTTAGGTTCCCAAGGCATCATTACCTTTAGGTAACCGCAATTTTGTTTGCAAAAATAGCAAAAAAGATTTAGATTCTCGACTTTATTTTGTAATATTTTGCTTTTTCGCCCCATAAAAGGGTATTTTTTAGGCGCAAAGCCTCTTTTTTAAGATACTTTGCGCCTAAATTGAGTTTTTATAACTTAGCAAGTTCTGCTGCCATTTCAGCCTGCAACTCCTTAGCTTTCTGACCTGCTACCTCAGCAAAGTCATCGCCGTTGCTGGCATAGATGATGCCGCGGGAAGAGTTTACGAGCAAGCCGCAATCCTTGATGATGCCATACTTGCAAACCTCCTGCAGGCTGCCGCCCTGTGCACCTACGCCCGGTACGAGGAGGAAGTGGTTAGGAGCCACCTTGCGGATGTCTTCGAACATCTTGCCCTGTGTAGCGCCTACTACGTACATCATGTTCTCATCGTTGCCCCATTCCTGGCTCTTCTTGAGAACCTTCTCGAAGAGGCGCTCACCCTCCTTATCCTCGGTGAGCTGGAAGTCGTGACTACCCTTGTTGCTGGTCAGTGCCAGAAGGATAACCCACTTGCCGTCATACTCGAGGAATGGCTTGACTGAATCCTCACCCATATAAGGTGCTACGGTTACAGAGTCGATATTGTATTCCTCGAAGAATGTCTGGGCATACATCTTGCTGGTGTTGCCGATATCGCCGCGCTTGGCATCTGCGATGATGAAGTGGTTAGGATAGTGGCTGTGGAGATACTTGATGGTGTTCTCGAAGGCAATCATGCCATCGATGCCGCGGCTCTCATAGAAAGCCAGGTTTGGCTTGTAAGCCACACAGTAAGGGGCTGTTGCGTCGATGATAGCCTTGTTGAATCTGAATATCATTTCGGCTTCTGCGCCCTGGATGTCTTCACTCTCGGTGATGCACTTAGGCAACTTGTTGATATCTGTGTCAAGACCTACGCACAAGAAACTCTTCTTGGCGAAAATCTGCTCTACGAGTTCTTTTCTGTTCATAATGGATTGATATGATGATTCATCGCCCCGAAGTACGGAACGATGAATCGGGGTTTTACAATTCTGTTTCTTTCAGTTTCTCAGCGTTCTCGGCTACGGTCAGGGCATCAATCATGTCCTGAATATCACCTGCCAGGAAACCGTTGAGATCGTGAGTGGTGTAACCGATACGGTGGTCGGTAACACGGCCCTGTGGGAAGTTGTAGGTACGGATTTTCGCACTGCGGTCGCCGGTAGATACGAGGCTCTTGCGGCGGCTGGCAATATCGTCAACATACTTCTGGTGCTCACGGTCGTGGATGAATGTATAGAGGCGGCTCAAGGCACGCTCCTTGTTCTTTGGCTGGTCACGGGTCTCGGTACACTCGATGAGGATTTCCTCTACCTCGCCTGTGTTAGGGTTCTTCCAAGGATAGCGGAGACGTACACCAGACTCCACCTTGTTCACGTTCTGACCACCGGCACCTGAGCTTCGGAAGGTATCCCACTTGATATCACCTTCGTTGATGTTCACCTCAAACTTGTCTGCTTCTGGCAATACAGCCACGGTAGCAGCAGAGGTGTGCATACGGCCCTGTGTTTCAGTAGCAGGCACACGCTGAACACGGTGAACACCTGATTCATACTTCAATGTGCCGTAAACGTCAGTACCGCTGACGGCGAAGTCTATTTCCTTGTATCCACCTACTGCGCCTTCAGAAACAGAAGTCACGCTGACGGTCCATCCCTTAGATTCGCAGTATTTCTTATACATATTAAATAGGTCGCCTGCAAAGAGGGCAGCCTCGTCGCCTCCGGCACCGCCTCGGATTTCCATCTGTACGTTTTTGGCGTCTTCTGGGTCCTTAGGTACCAGCGCAATCTTGATTTCTTCTTCGAGTTTAGGCTGCAGCGCCTCGTTCTCGTTGAGTTCTTCGCGAGCCATCTCCTTCATTTCCGGATCGCTCTCGTTGGCAAGGATATCCTTTGCCTCTTTGATGCTGTTCAGGCAGTTGATGTATCGCTTGCGTGCGTCCATGATATCACCCAGGTCTTTCCATTCCTTGGTGAGCTTCACGTAGCGTGTCTGGTCGGCGATGACATCAGGGTCGGTAATGAGGGTGCTTACTTCCTCGTATCGGCTCTCTAAGCCTTCTAGCTTCTGTAATATGTTGTTATTATCCATTGATTTTAATGTTGAATGTTGAGTGTTGAATGTTGAGTTGACACTAACATTGTTTTTAGTATTCGAATGTTCCGAATTCGCTCTTGATGGTCAGGCTGCGCTTGCCTTCTTCGATGTGGCCCACAATCTGGGCATCGATGTTGAAGCTCTTGCTGATGGCGATAACCTTCTCGGCAACCTCAGGACGAACGTAAATCTCCATACGGTGACCCATGTTGAATACCTGATACATCTCCTTCCAGTCGGTCTCTGAGCAGTCGTGGATAGCCTTGAAGAGTGGAGGCACAGGGAACATGTTGTCCTTCACTACCTTACAGTTCTCGCCTACGAAGTGCAGAACCTTGGTCTGGGCACCACCGGTGCAGTGAACCATACCGTGAATCTCTGGGCGGAGCTCATCGAGAATCTTCTTGATGACAGGAGCGTAGGTACGGGTAGGAGAGAGTACCAGTTCTCCGGCGTTGATAGGAGAACCCTCTATCTCATCAGTCAACTTATACTTACCGCTGTAAACCAACTCGTCTGGCACGGCGTGGTCGTAGCTTTCAGGATAGTTCTCTGCGAGATACTTGGCGAATACATCGTGGCGGGCAGAAGTAAGTCCGTTGCTGCCCATACCGCCGTTGTACTTCTTCTCGTAAGTAGCCTGACCTGTAGAAGAAAGACCTACGATAACATCGCCTGGACGGATGTTGGCGTTGTTGATGACATCGCTGCGCTTCATGCGGCAGGTAACGGTAGAGTCAACGATGATGGTACGAACCAGGTCGCCTACATCGGCAGTCTCACCGCCTGTAGGATAGATGCCGATACCCATCTCGCGCATCTCGTGGAGCAGGTCGTCAGTACCGTTGATGATAGCAGAGATAACCTCGCCTGGGATGAGCATCTTGTTGCGGCCGATGGTAGAGCTTACGAGGATGTTATCTACGGCGCCCACGCAGAGCAGGTCGTCGGTATTCATCACGATAGCATCCTGAGCGATACCTTTCCATACAGAGAGGTCGCCAGTCTCTTTCCAGTACATGTAGGCCAAGCTCGACTTGGTACCTGCACCGTCGGCATGCATAATGTTACAATACTCTGGGTCGCCGCCCAAGATATCAGGTATGATCTTGCAGAAAGCCTGTGGGAAGATACCCTTGTCGATGTTCTTGATAGCGTTGTGAACATCTTCCTTTGCTGCGCTAACACCGCGCATCATATATCTATTGTTACTCATATTCTTACTTTGAACTTTGATCTTTGAACTTTATGATATGCTTATTTTTCCTGGTGCCAGAAATCCCATGATGCAAAGGCTTGCAACAAGAGCATCTCCAAGCCATTCTTTACTGTGGCTCCATGTTCTTTGCCCTTCTTCATGAAGAGGGTTTCGTCGGGATTGTAGATGAGGTCGTAGAGCAGAGTGTGGCTGTCCATTGCCTCGTAAGGCAGCGCAGGACACTCGTCTACGTGTGGGTACATGCCCACTGGGGTACAGTTTACGATGACGTTATACTCCTTGATAACCTCAGGAGTGATTTTTTCGTACTGGATAGTACCCGGACGCTCGTATCGACTCACGAAGGCTGTTTCCAGTCCGAGCGATTTCAGACCGAAGTTGATAGCCTTTGAAGCTCCGCCTGTACCCAGGATGAGAGCCTTCTTGTGATAAGGCTCGATATAAGGTTCGATGCTCTTGGTAAAACCGATTACGTCGCTGTTATATCCTTTCAGATAAACATCTTCGCCTCTGTGCTCTACCTTGATCACGTTGACGGCTCCGATAGCATTCGCCTCAGGGCTTACCACGTCGAGATAGCTGATCACTTTCTCCTTGTAAGGAATGGTGACGTTGAGACCCTTAAGCTCAGGATTTGAGTCGAGAATCTCGGTAAGATTTTCGATAGAAGGTATCTCGAAGTTGATGTATTGGGCATCGATGCCCTCGTTCTCAAACTTTTCGTTGAAATAGTTCTTTGAGAACGAATGCCCCAGAGGGTAACCTATGAGTCCATACTTGTCCATAATATTTTTGTTTTATTTGGTTGCGAAATAGAGTGTGCAGATGCCGAAGGTGAGTCGCTTGAACTCTGCCTTTGCGAATCCTGCCTTTTTGAACACCTCCATCATGACCTCGCCCTGAGGGAATGCCTCGATGGTCTTGTTGAGATAACTGTAGGCGCTCTGGTCTTTGCTGATGAGTTTGCCATACATCGGCAAGACAGTGTTGGTGTAGATGCTGAACAGCTGCTTCATCGGGAAACTGACCGGTGTGGTGAGCTCTACGATGCAGAGATGTCCGCCCTTTTTCAGTACCCGGCACATTTCCTTCAGTCCCTGATCCAGGTTCTGGAAGTTCCTGATACCGAAAGCTGCGGTTACAGCGTCGAAGCTCTCGTCCTGGAACGAGAGGTTAAGGCAGTCTTCCTTGGCAAAGGAGATGGTGTTTTCCAGTCCCAGCTGCTTTACCTTCTGTCTGCCTATCTCCATCATGCCTTCCGAGATGTCTGCTCCGATCAGCTGGTCGGGATGTAGCATCTGTGCGGCTAGGATGGCGAAATCGCCGGTACCGGTAGCGATGTCGAGCATCTTTTTAGGAGAGAAGGGCGCAAGACGCCTGATTGCCTTCTTGCGCCATCCCTTATCGATATCCCACGAGAGACGGTGGTTCAGGGTATCGTAGGTAGGGGCGATGTTGTCGAACATCTCCTCTACCAGCTTGCCCTTGTCTCCTGTGCCCTCGTAGGGCTTTATCTGTTCTTGCTTATACATTATATATAGTATATAATTTATAGTTTATAGTTTATAGCATGAACCGCTTTGTTGCTCAACGGCGTAGCCTCTATTAACTGTAAACTATTAACTATTAACTAAAAACTACTTGTGTGCAGCAAGCCACTCGCTTACGTTCTTCTCGATGCGGGCAGCGATGTCGCCTTCCTCAGCAGCCTTGTCAAACTTCTCGCCGGTGATGTGCTCGTAGAGTTCGATGTAGCGGTCTGATACGCTCTCTGCATACTCGTCGGTAATCTCTGGCATAGTCTGGCCTGGCTCGTTCATGAAGTTGTGCTCGATAAGCCACTGACGAACGAACTCCTTAGAGAGCTGGCGCTGTGGCTCACCCTTCTCAAACTTCTCCTCGTAACCATCAGCATAGAAGTAGCGGCTAGAGTCTGGAGTGTGGATCTCGTCGATGAGATAAACCTTGCCGTCGCGCTTGCCGAACTCGTACTTGGTATCTACGAGAATCAATCCCTGCTTGGCTGCGATTTCCTGACCGCGGGCGAAGATACGGCGTGTGTAGTCCTCCATCACAGCGTAATCCTCTGCACTAACAATACCCTGGGCGATAATCTCTTCCTTAGAGATATTCATGTCGTGACCCTCGTCAGCCTTTGTAGTAGGGGTGATGATAGGTTCTGGGAAACGCTGGTTCTCGCGCATACCGTCTGGCAACTTCACACCGCAGATTTCGCGGCAGCCCTTCTGATACTCGCGCCATGCACTACCGGTGAGGATAGAACGGATGATCATCTCCACGCGGAAACCTTCGCACTTCAAACCTACGGTAACCATTGGGTCTGGAGTAGCCAACTTCCAGTTTGGACAGATGTCTGTAGTTGTGTCCAGGAACTTAGCTGCAATCTGATTGAGCACCTGTCCCTTGAATGGGATACCCTTAGGCAGAACAACGTCGAACGCTGAGATTCTGTCGGTAGCGACCATCACGAGGAGGTCGTCGTTAATGTCATACACATCACGTACTTTACCGTGGTAAACACTCTTCTGTCCATCAAAATGGAAATCTGTCTTTGTTAATGCTTTCATTTTACTTTGAACTTTGAATTTTGAACTTTGAACTTTATGATATGCTTTATTTATGATCTGCATTCTTGATGAAATCTATTTTTAAAGAATCATTCAGTTCATTCTTCATTCTGATTATTTTGAATTATCTTTTTCTGCTTTCTGAGCTTCCCGTGCTTCCGCTCTCTCCTTGTCATACTTATCGTATGCGTTGACGATGCGGGTTACGAGTTTGTGGCGCACGATGTCCTTCTGTCCCAGCTTCACCACTCCGATGCCTTCCACGCCGTCCAGAATCTTGAGCGCCTCCTTCAGTCCGCTTCGCTGTTCGCGTGGCAGGTCTATCTGTGTCAGGTCGCCGGTGATGATCATCTTGGTGTTCATGCCCATACGGGTTAGGAACATGCGAATCTGTTGGGAGGTAGTGTTCTGTGCCTCGTCGAGGATGACGACGGCATCGCTGAGTGTGCGTCCGCGCATAAAGGCGAGCGGAGCAATCTGGATAATGTGCTTTTCCATCATATCCTGCAGCTTTACGGCAGGTATCATGTCTTCCAGCGCATCGTAGAGCGGCTGGAGGTATGGGTCAATTTTGTCTTTCATATCGCCAGGCAGGAAACCGAGTTTTTCGCCGGCTTCTACGGCTGGTCGTGAGAGGATGATTTTCTTGATGGCTTTCTCCTTGAGGGCCTTTACGGCAAGGGCGATGCTGAGATAGGTCTTGCCGGTACCGGCTGGTCCCACGGCAAATATCATGTCGTTCTTCTCGTAAGCATCTATCAGCTGCTGCTGGTTTTCGCTGCGGCTCTTGATAGGTCGGCCACTGATGCTGTATACCAGCACGCCTTTCACGCTGTCCGCCTTGGTCTGTTTTCCTTTCACGATGTCCAGGATGTCTTCATCATTGAGCATGTTGTATTTAAGCAAGTGCTTGCGCATCTGCTCAATATCCTCTTCCACCTTTGCCATTTCCTCTTCGTCGCCGAGCACACGAATCACGTTGTCGCGTGCTACGATACGCAACTTAGGATACAGCGATTTAATCATCTGCAGGTGGGCATTGTTCACACCGTAGAACATCACTGGATCGATATCTTCGAGTACAATATGTTTCTCTATCAAAATGTCTTAATTCTATAAAGTTTAAACTATCCTATCTAATATTTTGTTATATAACGCTGCAAAATTACTACTTTTCCATGAAATGAGCAAATTTCGGCGAATAAAACATTCTTTAAATATTAAAAAAGCTATTTTTTCGAGAGATTTTGTTACCTTTGCAGCTAAATTTGGCGATACGGTTCCCGTTTTGCCTGAAGACTATAGAAAGTTATTTCGTGAAAATTAGATAATTATGAAGATTAGTAAGAATAGATATTTACAGGGTTTTGGTATTGTGGTTTTGCTTCTGGCGCTGGTAAGAGTCATCTTCCCGGGGGTAGCAAAACCGAAGGTTGCGGCTGCTGGTGCGGCTGATTCTACGCTCGTGGCTGCGAAGGATTCGGCTGCTTCTGATGCTTCTTCTGCTGAGATTTCTGATGCTCCCGCTGGTGCTGATGGAAATGTGGCTGAGGACCAGAAGAAGGATGAACTCTCTGTTATGCCTGATACGGCACAGAGCGGCAAGCCTTCTATCTTCTTCGACAAGGATGGCAAGGAGGTGAAGCATCGTATCTTCTCGGTGCCTCATTTCGGCAATACTTTCCCCGACCAGCAGGATGTGCAGATTTTAGCGGCTACTAAGCACGGCGTGAAACCGGTACAGAACCGTCTGGAGGCGGAGAACAGCAAGGGCAAGCTGGTGTATGTGGGCAGCAATCCTTTCTTTTATGTTGACAAGCTGAACAACAGTATTCCTTACCTGGTGCCTCGCGCCTCTGTGCTGCTCCAGGATATCGGCCGTGCCTATTTTGATTCGCTGCAGATCAAGGGCATTCCGCTGCATAAGATTATCGTGACGAGCATTCTGCGCACCAAGGATGATGTGGCTAAACTGCGTACCCGAAACGGCAATGCTACCGAGAATTCGTGTCATCTCTATGGTACTACCTTCGATATCTGCTACAACCGCTACAAGCAGATTCAGACCCGTGAGCAGCCTCGCCGCCAGGTGCAGAATGATACCCTGAAATGGGTGTTCTCCGAGGTGCTCCGCGATTTCCGCAACAAGAACCGCTGCTATATTAAATATGAGGTGAACCAGGGTTGCTTCCATATCACCGTGAAGTAGTGGTGTTTCATTTAATTTTTGATTCTCTTCAAATCTGCTTCTTCTCCCACTATCCAGATGATGTCTCCCTTCTTGAAGACTCGTGTAGGGGATACGTGCGTCAGATTTTCCCGGCCCTCTTCCAGTCCTACCACCATACAGTTGTATTTATCCCTTATTCCGCTTTCTATCAGCGTCTTTCCCAGGAATTCGCTGCCGCCGCTGATGATGAGCTGGCTGAGCTTCATCTCGCGCTTTTCTATTTCAGCCTCCTCAGGCAGCAGGTCGCTCTGCAGGGCGGTGTTGAATTTCTGCAGCTGGTCGTCGTTGCCGATTACCTGCAGTTTGTCGCCCGGGAAGATGATCATGTCGCCGTTCGGGATGTTCAGCCGGTGAGAGCCGCGGTGAATGCTGCTCAGGTCTACACCGAACCGCTGGCGCAGATGCAGCTCTCGCAGCGATTTGCCCGTCCAACTGCTGTCCTCTGGCACTTCAAATTCGCTGATGTGGATATCCCGGTCTAGCAGTCTGCCCTCGTAGAGCGGCCGCTTTTCGCCATTCACCTGAGCCGCAATATCGCGCGAGCGGAGGTTGTGAACGAAGACGCGCTCCATCACGATGCTACGCTTCTTGATGTGGCGGGAGGTTATCATCAGCATCACTACTGCTGCACCGATGCAGACAATCAGCGCATTGGTAAAGCGCGAGAGGAAATTGATGATGTAGAAGATGAAAGCCAGTGCTATCATAAAGCGCACGAACACCGTAAAGAGCAGCGGCACGCGGTTGATGCTGCTCTCCACCCAGAGGCGTTTCCACTCGGCACTGTGGTTCTTCTTCATCACGATGGCGCGCAGGAACGGTGAGATGAACAGGACGGTGAGCAGACCGGTGATGGCGTTGGCGTACCAGTGGAGATGCCAGCCGGGCAGCAGATTGCGCATCAGCGGCAGCACGAAGGTGAACATCAGGGCGATGACGGCTGCCGAGAGGATGGAGTAGGCGGTGGTGTTGACCAGCATCTGTCGGATCAGCGATTTCCACTTGCTCTGCTGCTGCGTCTGGGGATGACTCATCGCGAAATGGTTCAGAATATGGATGAGTTTGTCGGGCAGATGTTTCTCCATCACCTGATAGGTAGGTGTGGCAAGACGGATCATATAAGGTGTGAGGAAGGTGGTGATGACGCTCACTGCTACCACTACCGGATAGAGGAACTTGCTGATGACGCCGAGCGACAGACCCAGCGAGGCGATGATGAAAGAAAACTCACCGATCTGGGCCATCGAGAAACCGCAGCGCATCGCCGACTTCAGCGACTCGCCTCCGAGCATGAATCCGAAGGTGCCGAATATCGCCTGACCTATCAGTATCGTACCGACCAGGGCGAGGATAGGAACGGCATATTCTACCAGAATCTTCGGGTCTACCAGCATACCTACCGATACGAAGAAGATGGCTCCGAAGAGATTCTTTACCGGTTCTACGAGTTTGATAATCTTCTCTGCCTCAATGGTTTCTGCCAATATGCTGCCCATGACGAAGGCTCCGAAGGCGCTGCTGAACCCCACCTTGGTGCTCAGTACCGCCATGCCGCAGCACAGACCCAGCGAAACGATGAGCAGGGTTTCGGCATTGATAAGTTTCCTCACCGAACGAAGGAACCACGGAATGGCGAAGATGCCCACGATAAACCACACGCCCAGGAAGAAGCCTATCTTCACGATGGAGGCAAGCATCTGCCCGCCGTCGGGACTGCTTCCGCTCGCTATCGCCGACAGCATCACCATCATCACGATAGCCAGGATATCTTCCAGTATCAGTACGCTCATCACCATCGAGGCAAACTTCTGGGTGCGCAGCCGCATATCATCGAATGCCTTGTATATAATAGTGGTGGAACTCATGGCGAGCATACCGCCCAGGAAGATGCAGTCCATCCTTCCCCAGCCGAAACTGTGGCCTACGCTGATGCCCAGCATCATCATGCAGAACACGATGACCACGGTGGCGATGATGGGAGAGGCACCCATCTTCACGATTTTCTTGAACGAGAAGTCAAGACCGAGCGAGAAGAGGGTGAAGATGACACCGATGTCGGCCCAGGTCTGGATATCCGTCTCGTCGACTACCGACATGGTGTAGGACATGTGTGGCGAAACCAGGAATCCCGCCATGATGTATCCCAGCACCAGCGGCTGCTTGAGCCTTTTGAAGATGAGGGTTACGATGCCTGCTACCATCAGGATGAGGGCGAGGTCTTTTACTAAGAATGGAATTTCAGCCATATTTTTCTGTTTATGAAAAAGGGGAATTTAGATGTGTCTAAATTCCCCATATCTGTATTAGTCATTAAATTCTTCTGTGATTTCCGCTATCTTCACGATGGTCTTCACTACCTTCTCCATTACCTGGATGCTCACAAACTCGTGAGGGCCGTGGAAGTTGACACCGCCGGCGAAGATGTTAGGACAAGGCAGACCCTTGAAGCTCAGCTGGGCTCCGTCGGTACCGCCGCGGATAGGTTCTACGCGAGGTGGAACGCCGCTCTCCTGCATCGCTCTGAGCACGATGTCGATGACATGCATGTTAGGATCAATCTTCTCCTTCATGTTATAGTACTGGTCGTAGATAACCGCCTTTACGGTTCCGTCGCCATACTTCTCGTTCATCTTGTTCACGCAGTCCTCGATGAAATCCTTGCGGTTTTCAAACCTGTTGCGGTCGTGATCTCGGATGATGTAGCTGAGTTTTGCCTCCTCGCAGCGGCTCTCGATGCCGATGAGGTGGTAGAAACCCTGGTAGCCTTCAGTCTGCTCAGGAGTCTCGTTCTCAGGAATCATGTTCTGGAATTCCACAGCCAGTCGGCTTGCATTCACCATCTTGCCCTTGGCATAGCCTGTATGAACGCTCACGCCCTTGATGACGATCTTGGCTCCGGCAGCATTGAAGTTCTCGTATTCCAGGTCGCCCAGGTCGCCGCCATCTACGGTGTAAGCCCAGTCGCAGCCAAACTTCTCTACATCGAAATGATGTGCACCCATACCGATTTCCTCGTCAGGATTGAAACCTACGCGGATATCTCCGTGCTTGATTTCGTCGTGGTCGCGCAGATAGCACATAGCCTGTACGATTTCAGCGATGCCCGCCTTGTCGTCAGCACCCAGCAGGGTAGTACCGTCTGTCACGATGATATCCTCTCCCTTGTGAGCCTTCAGCTCTGGGAAAGTCTCAACGCTTGAGATGATGCCCGGGCTCAGCTCGATGTCGTTGCCGTCATAGTTTTTGATGACGCGCGCCTTTACATCCTTTCCGCTGGCATCAGGCGATGTATCCATGTGTGAAATAAATCCGATGGTAGGAGTCTTTTTCTTGGTATTGCTCTTCAGGGTGGCATAGATATAGCCCATGTCATCCATTTCGACATCGCTCAGTCCTTCGTCCTCAAGTTCCTTCTTCAGGTACTTGGCAAATTCGAGCTGTTTTGCCGTACTAGGCACGCTGGTCGATTCTTCGCTCGACTGTGTGTCGAATTTCGTATAGTTTATAAATCGTTCTACTAAATCCATGTTTTCAATTATTAATCATTTCTGTTGTTTCGGGTGATCTCGGTGGGATTCAAACCCACGACCTTCAGAACCGGAATCTGACGCTCTATTCAGCTAAGCTACGAGACCCTCTTTTCTGCCGCCCGTTTCTCCGCCTGAATGACATCGAATCGGGAAGTCGACTGCAAAATTACTGCTTTTATTTGAAATAACCAAATATTTGGGGCAGATTTTTTCATATATATAATGTGTATTTGTGAATTGTTCTACAAAATGCTACTAAAAAACTTAAAAATGCTATCATTTTGCGAAAAAATACGGAAAAATGCTTGCAGATTAATTATTATTTTGTACCTTTGCAGCGCAAATACTAAATATGAAATAAAAATGAGCAATTTGATAAAACCTGAAGGGTACAAGGCGCTGCTGGATATGCGCCAGACCGAAATGGGTATTAAAATGATAAAAGAATTCTTCCAGCAAAACCTGAGCACCGAGCTCCGTCTGTGTCGTGTTACCGCCCCTCTCTTCGTATTGAAGGGTTTGGGTATCAATGATGACCTGAATGGAGTGGAGCGCCCTGTAACTTTCCCTATCAAGGATTTGGGTGATGCTCAGGCTGAGGTGGTTCATTCTCTTGCCAAATGGAAGCGACTGACGCTTGCCGAGTATGAGATTGAGCCTGCTTATGGCGTATATACTGATATGAACGCCATCCGTGCTGACGAGGAGCTGGATAATCTTCATTCGCTCTATGTTGACCAATGGGACTGGGAGGCTGTGATTACCAAGGAAGACCGTACCATCGCCTTCCTCGAAAATATCGTGCGCCGCATCTATGGTGCCATCTTGCGTACCGAGTTTCTGGCTTGCGAGCATTATCCTCAGCTGAAGCCTTTCCTGCCTAAGGAGATTCATTTCATTCATGCGCAGGATTTGCTCGATATGTATCCAGACCTTTCTCCTAAGGAGCGTGAGGATGCTATCTGCAAGAAGTATGGCGCTGTATTTGTAGAGGGCATTGGCGGCAAGTTGAGCGATGGCAAGAAGCATGATGGCCGAGCTCCTGACTATGATGACTGGAGCACCGTGGCTGAGAACGGCAAGATGGGACTGAATGGTGATATTCTCATCTGGTATCCTGTTCTGGGTCGCAGTTTCGAGCTCAGTTCTATGGGTATCCGTGTTGACAAGGAGAGTCTGCTGCGTCAGCTTAAGCTGGAGGGCAAGGAGGATAGAGAGAAGCTTTACTTCCATCAGCAGCTCCTGAACGACAAGTTGCCTCTGAGCATTGGTGGCGGTATCGGTCAGAGCCGTCTGTGCATGGTATTGCTTCATAAGGCTCACATTGGTGAGATTCAGGCTAGCATCTGGCCTGAGGAGATGCGCAAGGAGGCTGAGGAAGCGGGCATGAACCTCATCTAGGCCTTTCTGTCGGTGCGTCATGGTGTGTACTGTGATGTGCTGCATATTCAGTTGATCTTTTTAAGATAATAATAATTTGCTTACGAAGGCTCCCGGTGCTTTTCTGCATCGGGGGCTTTTTTGTTGTGTGTCGGTATGACTCTAACCTAGCTGGTTCAAATTCCCCAGAACGCCCCGTTTCTGCCGTTTTCGGGGTCTTCATTGATGACCGGCGTCTGCCATCATTTATAACCCGTGTTGGTCTTAATAGAAGACTCGAGCGAGGCACAAAAGACTGTTCTTTCGATTGCCGGTGCAAAGATACGAAGATTTCTGGTATCTACCAAATTTAGGCATGTGATAAGGAACGATTTTCAGCAGCTTACGATTTGAAACTTAGTAAAGAGAAATAACTCTATGTTTCATGGAACGCATCTCTATGTTTTGCGGTGTAGAAAACTATGTTTTGCGCTATAAACCAGTATATTACAAAGTAATAACCGATTACGTAGAACGTATTCAGTATTCAGTATTCAGTTTTTTTCGCTGTTGTTACCACTCTCTGTATAGATAGTATATTATATATATAATATATATATATAATATAAAATAATTACTTACAATTTGTAACCATATAAAAGGTAGCTATCGCGAAAAAAACTGAATACTGAATACTGAATAACCTCTTGGGCATCATTCTATGTCATGACCAGATCCAGGTCCTTTGTGAGTTTTTTCATCGCAGGGTTCTTCTCCATAAGAAGTTCCAGAACTTCATTCTTGGTCAGAACCTTGCCCACCTCTTCCTGGTCGGCAAGGCGGTAGGTGATGCTCAGTTCGCTGTTGTGAAGACCTAAGACGAAAGTCTTGAGAATGCGGTTCTTGATGTTCAAAACGTCGTCTAATAAGAGCTGGTTGTTGATGATAACCTCTATCTGCGGATAGTTGGTTATCTTCGGTACAATACTCTTCATACGGTTGGCTAAGCCTATGAAATCCAGCTTGTTCTGCATTCTCATGCACATACTGAACCATGTTGCTTCCACCTGCTCCTGGGTGAACTCGTTCTGGTCGCCCGTGATGGTCGCTTTTTCCTCATTGGTATCATCATACGGACTGTGCAGGCGGCGCTGGTTCTCCTCCCTCTTCTTCAGGTTAGAGAAAGTCATGCCTATGCCGCCCAGCTTGATATTCTTGAGTCGTGGCTTGTGAGGCGATGCAGCATCAGTAGCAGCTCCGGCAGCGGCTGAGCCTTCTGGAGAGGCAGATGCGGCTGCGGTGGCAGATGCAGAATAAGATGCAGCATTAGAGGCTGCAGAAGCGGCTGTCGGTGCCCCTGACGAAGGCACAGCAGTAGCTGTAGCAGCAGACGTTCCCGGCTGTGAAGACCGGTTTTCGCTGCTGCCGGAAGGCTCAGAACCTGCACCCTGAGAGGCAAGCTTAGACTGAGCCAGGAGTTTCTGAAACAGGGATTTTAATCTATTGGGCGTACGCCCCGCACTAGGCACATCCTGATCCTCGGGCTGCGTAATCTGGCCTATCTGTATCAGGGTGAGCTCTACCAGTAATCGCTTGTTACTGCTGGCGCGGTAATGGATATCGCACTGGTTCATCAGTTCCAGCGCCTTATATAAGAAAGGTGTAGGAGCCTTCTGGGCCTGAGCCTGGAACTTGGCTTTCTGGTCGTCGCTGGTTTCGAGCAGAGGCATGGTCTGAGGGTCCTTCGCCATCATCACATTGCGCACATGCTGGGCAAGCCCCTGTATCATGTTGCCGCCATCGAAACCGCGGCTCAGAATGCCGTCGAGCGTTACCATCATCTCGGGCACCTTATTCTCCAAAGCCAGATCTACCAGACGGAAATAGTTGTCGCTGTCGAGCACGTTCAGGTCCTCGATTACCTTCTGGTAAGTGATGTTGCCCATGCAGAAGCTGGCAGCCTGGTCGAAGATAGAGAGGGCATCGCGCATACCTCCGTCAGCCTTTTCGGCTATCACGGCGAGCGCCTGCTCTTCATATTGTATGCCTTCCTTCTCAGCCACCATCTTCAGGTGGTTGATGGTATTGGCTACCGTCATTCGCTCGAAGTCGTAAATCTGGCATCGGCTCAGGATGGTAGGCAGAATCTTGTGCTTCTCGGTAGTGGCGAGGATAAAGATGACATGCTGAGGCGGCTCCTCCAGTGTCTTGAGAAAAGCGTTGAAGGCGGCTGTAGAGAGCATGTGGACCTCGTCGATGATAAACACCTTATACTTGCCCACCTGGGGCGGGATGCGGGTCTGCTCCATCAGAACTTTAATCTGGTCAACACCGTTGTTGCTGGCAGCATCCAGCTCGAAGATGTTGTAGGAACGCTGCTCATTGAAGGCACGGCAGCTCTCACATTCGTTGCATGCTTCGCCGTCTTCGCGAGGGTGCTCGCAGTTGATTGCCTTCGCAAAAATGCGGGCACAAGTGGTTTTGCCCACACCTCTCGGACCGCAGAAAAGATAGGCGTGCGCCAGCTTGCCGCTCTTCACTGCATTCTTCAAAGTGGTGGTCAATGCACTCTGTCCGACAACCGAATCGAAGGTCATCGGACGGTACTTTCTTGCAGAAACTATATACTCTTCCATTATTTTTTCTTAATTGATGATGCAAAGATAACAAAAAAATATTATCTTTGCAAACAAATTCGGAAGAAATGAGTAAAAAACTTGGTATTATATGGAATTATCTCGCTCATTATAAGTATCTTATAGTGATTGTAGCGGGTGTTCTGGTAGTTGGTGTGGTTGACGACAACAGTGTAAGACAGCACATTAAGTACCAGATAGAGATAGCTACGCTCCGTTCGGAGATAGAAAAATATCGTGAGCAGTATGAAAGCGACAAGCATACCCTGCGTGATATGCAGCATGGTGTGCGGGCATTTGAGAAGATAGCCCGCCAGCGTTATTTCATGAAGGCTGATGATGAAGACATCTTTGTATTGAGTTCGGATATTCCGGAAAAAACTAACGAACAAGACGAAAATGAAACAATTGAGTAAACTGGAAAGTGCTATTTTCTTGCTGGGCGGCGTGCTGATGGTTGTCGGTGCGGCTTGCTTCGCATTTGGTTTTTCACATCCGCAGCTGGTGCAGGTAACGAGCTGGGGGTTCCTGCTGGGCACCATACTCTTCAGCGTGATGCAGGCGATGCAGTTCTATGAGGGACCTTCGCTGGTTATCCACCGCCTGAAGCGCATGCAGTATGTGGCAGACATCTTCTTCGTGCTCTCAGGCATCTCGATGGTAGATACGGTGTATGCTTTCCTGCGCCGCTGGTTTGAGAATTATGAGACCTATATCACCTATTTCTATAATAAGTGGGTAGTCTTCCTTCTCATCGCAGCCCTGCTGGAACTGTATACCACGCATCGCATCTCTCATGAACTGAAGAAGGAAAACAATCAGTAATATAGAAAGGACGAGAAAAAAGCTTTCGGTGGCCAATAGGAGTGCAAACAAAACATAAATCTTGTAAGAATGAATTAAATTGCTGCAATTTATTTCGTCAGTTCAAATTAAGATTGTACTTTTGTTCACCGAAAGTGATATAGATAGCTTATGAATAGAATATTTTACGCATTCATTGCCTTGATGGCACTTGCATCTTGTGCCAACAGTTACGATATCTCGGGTACTTCTAACGTAAGTACTCTGGACGGACGCATGCTGTACCTTAAGATACTGGAAAACAACGATTTCAAGAACGTGGATTCTTGCGATGTAGTGCACGGACAGTTCCATTTTCAGGGTTCTGTCGACTCTATGAAGATGGCGAATATCTTCATGGATGATGACCCTGTGCTGCCGTTGGTGCTGGAGAGTGGAAGCATTACGGTGAAGCTCGATGATACACAGCAGGTGGTAAGCGGTACTCCTATGAACGATAAACTCTTCGGATTCTTCAAGAAATACCAGCAGATTCAGAATCAGTTGCGCGAACTGGTACACAAGCACGACCAGGCTATCATGAACGGTAGCGATATGGTGGCTGTCAACAAGCATCTGAACGAGGAATCCATCCGCCTCTCTGAGCAGGAAGACAAGCTCATCACTTCGTTTGTTACCGACAACTTCAACAATGTGCTGGGACCGGGCGTCTTCTTCCTCGTTACGATGGGCAACCAGTATCCGATGCTCTCTCCTTGGATTGAGGATATCATGAGCAAGGCTACCGACTATTTCAAGAATGATCCTTATGTAAAGGACTATTATAAGAAAGCTCAAGAAAATCAGGAGATTATGAACGGTACACGAGATGCTCAGAGCGGCATGCAGCCAGAGATGGAGGCGGCTCCACAGGTAAATCCTGATGCGGCTCCGGCACCTACAGCCAACGAACTGGCTGCGCCTACGATTCCTGAAAAACAGGAAGGTCAGGAGTAGAAACAGGGCTCTTTCAAGGTCTTGGGCATTAACATCTTGTAAAACTCTTCATTTTATAAGTTTAGTAATATGAAATTAATCAAGAATGGAACCATTATAAATGAGGGTCGCTCTTTTGTGGGTGACCTCTTGTTGGATGGTGAATTTATCAAGGAGATATATGAAGGCGAGGCACCCCGTGGCAATTACGATGAAGTCATCGATGCCTCGGGGTGTTTTGTTTTGCCGGGTGTGATTGATGATCATGTTCACTTTCGTGAGCCGGGACTTACGCAGAAGGCTGACATCGAGAGCGAAAGCCGTGCAGCTGCCTTTGGTGGTGTGACCAGTTATTTTGAGATGCCTAATACGGTGCCTCAGACTACCACTCTGGAGGCTTGGCTGGCAAAGCGGCAGCTGGGCGCTGAGAAGAGTCATGTGAACTACAGTTTCTTCTTTGGTGCTACCAATGATAATGTAAATGATTTTGAACAGCTCGATACGCATCGTGTACCGGGCATCAAGCTCTTTATGGGCTCCAGTACGGGTAATATGCTGGTGGATAAATATGAGGCACTGCAGGCTATCTTCAAGAAGGCGAAAGAGCTGGATTTGCCGGTGATGACCCACTGTGAGGATACCGAAATCATCAACCGCAACATGCAGCTGGCTAAGCAGAAATGGGGTGAGGACCCTGCCGTAGAACATCATCCGGAAATACGCAGCGAGGAGGCTTGCTATGAAAGCAGCCGTCTGGCAGTGCAGCTGGCTAAGGAAAGCGGGGCGCATCTCCATATCGCTCACGTTACTACGGCTAAGGAACTGGAGTTCTTCGGTAAGGATGAAAATATTACAGGAGAGGCTGTTGTGGCTCATCTCATGTTCTCGGATAAAGATTACGCTGTGAAGGGCGCACGCATCAAATGCAACCCTGCAGTAAAGACCGCTGCTGACCGCGAAGCTTTGCGTAAGGCACTGAGTAATGACAAGATAACTGTAGTAGGAACCGATCACGCTCCTCATCAGTTGAAGGATAAACAGGGCGGTTGTGCCAAGGCTGCATCAGGTATGCCAATGGTACAGTTCTCATTGGTAAGCATGCTGAAACTTGTTGACGAAAAGGTAATCAGTATCGAGCGCCTGGTTGAACTGATGTGCCATAATCCAGCCCGTCTGTTCCATATCAGTCAGCGCGGTTTCCTGCGTCCGGGTTATAAGGCAGATGTCGTTGTGGTGCGCAAGGGAGAGCCTTGGAAGGTGACCGAAGAGGTGATTCAGAGCAAGTGTAAATGGAGCCCTGTAGAGGGTGACGAGTTTGCATGGAAAGTGGAACAGACTTTCTGTAACGGTCGTCTGATCTACGACAAAGGCGTGTTTGATGCCGCCAGCAGAGGAGAGGAACTGGAGTTCAGAAACAATTCCTGAAAAAAGAGAAATCTTACGGGGATTGTAAAATAAAATATCGTATCGGATGCGAAGAATAGTATACAATATAAGCGAAATTGAGCCATATATCAACTGGCTATATTTCTATCATGCCTGGGGATTGAGCGGCAAACCTCGAGAGGAAAAGGAAAAAATGAAGGCTGAGGCGCTCGATATGCTCCATTCATGGGAAGGCGAATATCATACCTATGCCGTCTTCGGACTCTTCGAGGCGAACAGCGAGGGGGATGATATCTGGCTGGAAGGGCAGAAAGTACGCTTCCCGATGCTCCGTCAGCAGCATCCGGCGGCTCAGGGAGAACCCAATCTCTGTCTGGCTGATTTCATCCGCCCTCTGGGCTGCGGAATAACAGACCGGCTGGGTATCTTCTGCACGACGGTAGATGGCGGTCTGGAGAAGAAATATCGCTCGGACGACTACCTCAATATGATGGCACAGACACTCTGCGACCGGTTGGCTGAAGCCACGGCAGAGAAGTTGCACGAAGAGGTGAGACGCAGCATCTGGGGCTATGCTCCCGACGAGCAGCTGAGTATCGAAGACCAGCATCTGGAGCGCTATCAGGGCATCCGTCCGGCTATCGGATATCCTTCGCTGCCCGATACCAGTGCCAACTTCATCATCGACCAGCTCATCGATATGAGTCAGGTGGGCATCCGGCTCACCACAAGCGGTATGATGACGCCTCATGCCAGTGTTTCGGGGCTGATGTTTGCACATCCCAAGTCGCGGTATTTCGAACTGGGACGGATAGGAGACGACCAGCTTCGCGACTATGCACAGCGCAGAGGAGTGCCCGTGCAGGCAATGAAAACGTATCTTCAATCAAGTTTGATCAAGAAATGATAGCAAGAATATTGATACCCGTAGTGGTATTCACCCTGTTGCCGTATCTGTGGATATATAAAAGGTATGGCAAGTTACGGCTGAAGAGTCTCTGGCAGCGGGTGCTCTTCTGGTTGCCGGCTTTCGTGGTTATCGCCTACAGCGCGTATATCACGATGCAGCCCAACTTCCTGCCACGCAATCCGGTGCTCATCGACATCTGGTTTGTGATGATGGCAGTATGTGCGGTTCCGCAGTTTGTCTTCAGCCTGTTCAGTGTCTTCGGTTGGTGCTGTATGCGGCTCCTTCACGGACATCGCAACTGGGGTAAGCTCCTCGGACTGGTAGTGGGAGCGGTGGCGTTCATCTGCTTTATCTACGGATTTACCGAAGGATTTCCTAAGATGCAGGTCAAGCGTATCACCATCTATGTACCCAATCTGCCGAAGTCTTTCGAGGGCTATCGCATCGTTCAGTTCAGCGACATCCATCTCGGGTCATACTATGGCTGGCGTGGTCATCTGCCTCAGCGCGATATCGACAGTATTAATGCCGAAAAACCTGATCTGATTTGCTTTACGGGTGATTTACAGAATGTTACACCCGATGAACTGCCTAAGTATCAGGCGCTGCTCAGCAGTCTGAAAGCCAGAGACGGCGTGATGAGTGTGCTGGGCAATCACGATTACACCTATTATATGGATGTAGATGATGAGCAGGAGATAGCTGCATTAGAGAAGCGGATGCAGGACTTCCAGCGGAGTTGCGGATGGCGCCTGCTGATGAATGAACATGTGGAGGTGCATAGAGGCGCTGACAGCATCTATGTAGCTGGTACAGAGAACTATGACAAACCAAAGCGCACCAACGTAAGGAAGGCGCTGTATGGCATCAGACCGGGCTCTTTCGTGCTGATGCTGCAGCATATTCCGAAGCAATGGCGCGAGACCTGGCCTTCTACTATTAATAAGGAGAAGGATGAGGATGGCGATGTGATAGGACCTGACAGGAAGGATTCGCTGGTCGTAGCACCGCAGCTTACGCTGAGCGGTCATACGCATGCGGGGCAGATCAGTATCCTGGGCTTGCGTCCGTTGATGTTTACTCCTTATGATTACGGCCTCTTCGAAGAGGAGGGTTGCCAGCTCTATACCACATCGGGGCTGGGCGGTACCGTTCCAATCCGCATAGGGGCTACGGCAGAAATCGTGGTCATCACACTGAAGAGAAAATAAGGAGTGTTGAATGTTAAATGTTGAGTGTTAAATTATTCATTCTTAAATAAAAAATGAAGTACTTATATCGTCTGTATCAACTTGTAATATGCTTGCCTATCCTGTTGGTAGCTAGTGTTTTAACCAGTTTAACTACTGTTTTGGGATGCATGCTGGGTAATGGGCATTTCTGGGGCTATTATCCTGGTAAGTATTGGTCCTGGCTTTGGGTCCGCATCCTCCTTCTGCCTGTAAAAGTAGAGGGACGTGAGCATCTCAAGAAGAACCAGAGTTATGTTTTCGTGGCCAATCATCAGGGCGCTTTCGATATCTTCCTGATTTACGGCTTCCTGGGCAGAAACTTCAAGTGGATGATGAAGAAGGGCTTGCGCAAAGTGCCTCTCATCGGTATTGCCTGTGAGTATGCGCACCACATCTTTGTAGACAAGAGCGGACCTTCGAAGATCCGTGCTTCTTATGACCGTGCTCGCGAGGTGCTCAAAGAGGGCATGTCGCTGGTGGTATTCCCAGAGGGTGCCCGTTCGTTTACGGGGCACATGGGCGTGTTCCGCCGCGGCGCTTTCATGCTTGCCGATGAACTGCAGTTGCCGGTATGTCCGCTTACCATTAATGGCAGTTTTGATGTGAAGCCTCGCATGAAGGACATCTACTGGGCTTTCTGGCATCCTCTGAAGCTCACCATTCATGAGCCTATCGAGCCGATTGGCAAGGGAGCTGACAATATCAAGAACCAGATGAATAAGAGCTATGAGGCGATCATGAACGGACTTGACAAGAAATATCAGGGTTTTGTAGAGAATCCGGACCAATAATTTCGGATTTTCGCTTGTTATTTCAAAAATAAGTTGTAATTTTGCATCTGTATTACATTATATAGAATCAGAATCATTAAAATTATAAGAAGTTATGAGTGATAGCATAGTAATCATTCCTACATATAATGAGAAGGAAAACATCGAGAAAATCATCCGTGCTGTCTTCGGTCTCGAAAAGCAGTTTGATATCCTCGTTATCGATGACGGAAGTCCTGACGGTACAGCTGCCATTGTTAAGGGCTTGATGGCTAATGAGTTTGCCGGTCGTCTGCATATCCTGGAGCGTTCGGGTAAGCTCGGTTTGGGTACAGCCTATATCATGGGCTTCAAATGGTCATTGAAGCAGGGCTATGACTTCATCTTCGAGATGGATGCCGACTTCAGTCATGATCCTAATGATTTGCCTCGTCTCTATGCGGCAACTCACGATGAGGGGTATGATGTGGCTGTAGGTTCAAGATATATTTCGGGTGTGAACGTGGTCAACTGGCCTATCGGGCGCGTATTGATGAGCTATTTCGCTTCTAAATACGTACGTATCGTAACCGGATTTAAGGTGAATGATACCACAGCTGGATTCGTCTGCTACCGACGTAAGGTGTTGGAAACCATAGATTTGGATGCTATCCGCTTCAAGGGCTATGCTTTCCAGATAGAGATGAAATATACGGCTCATCGAATAGGTTTCAAGATCAAGGAGGTGCCTGTCATCTTTGTTAACCGTCGTGAAGGTGTGAGCAAGATGAGTGGTGGCATCTTCGGTGAGGCTTTCTTTGGCGTGATGCGACTGCGCCTGGATGGCTGGTTCAAGAAATATCCGAAGAAGGATTAATACTCTGTAATCACTACTCAGTAATCAGTAATCACTAATCAGTACTTGGATGGAAATCCAAAAGATAGAAAAAACATACGGGCGTTCGCCACAGGCGGATGCCCTCTTTGATTTGATGGGGAAGAAGTCGGTTCATTCCATTTTTCTCCAGGGTTTGCTGTGCTCTTCGGCTCCGATGTTCTTTGCTTCTCTGCAGGGGAAGAAGAGGCGTTCGGTACTCTTCGTGCTGGATGATGCCGATGAAGCAGGCTATTTTTATCACGATCTCACTCAGATGATGGGGCAGGAGAAGGTCTTCTTCTTTCCTTCCAGCTATCGGCGTGCCGTGAAATACGGGCAGCGTGATGCAGCGAACGAAATCCTACGTACAGAGGTGCTGGCGCGCCTCTCTTCGGGAGGACATTTCCTGGTAGTCACTTATCCCGATGCACTGGCAGAACTCGTTGTGGCTAAGCAGAATCTGGATGAACGGATAATGAAACTGGCTGTAGGCCAGCAGATTGCCCAGACCGATGTAGTTCATACCCTGCGCGATTTCGAACTCAAAGAAACCGATTATGTTTATGAACCGGGCCAGTTTGCCGTGCGTGGAAGCATCCTCGATGTCTATTCCTACAGCTGCGAATATCCGTTCCGTATCGACTTCTTCGGCGATGAGATTGACACCATCCGTACCTTTGATGTAGAGACCCAGCTCTCGCAGGTGAAGCGCACAGAGATAGAAATCGTGCCCGAACTCGCCCATATCGAGAGCAACAAGCAGTGTTTCCTCAATTTCCTCTCCGAAAGTACGCCAGTCGTGGCGAAAGACCTTTCTTTCGTTTGCGACCGCATCGGTCAGATCTATACTGAAGGCTTCTCATCGCAGAGCCTTACCGAGCAGCTGGAGGGAGCTACTGAGGTAGAGGCAGAGCGCATCAGACATGACATGAAGACCGAGCTCAACCTCGTTTCTCCGCTCGATTTCAAGAAGGCAGTAGCGGCTCATCTCCGCATCGAGTTCGGCAAGGTCGCTCCGTCAGAGAGTTCGGCAGTGATACCTTTCAATATCGCTCCACAGCCTCTTTTCCATAAGAATTTCAATTTGCTTTGCCAGACTCTGGAGGATTTCCTGCTCCAGGGTTACACCTTATATATATTGGCAGATAGCCAGAAGCAGCAACAGCGCCTGAAGGATATCTTTGAAAGCGAAGAGCTGAAGCGCTACGCCATCCGTTTTACACCGGTAGACAAGACGCTTCATGAAGGCTTTACTGACCATGACAAGAAGTGCTGTTTCTTTACCGATCATCAGATTTTTGACCGTTTTCATAAATATAACCTGCGCTCAGATAAAGCGAGAGCCGGCAAGATGGCACTCACCATGAAGGAACTGCAGGAGATGGAAGTGGGAGATTTTATCGTGCATGTAGACTTCGGTATCGGCAAGTTCGGCGGTCTGGTTAGGGTTCCTACGGGCAACAGCTATCAGGAAATGATCCGCATCGTCTATACGAACAATGACAAGGTGGATGTTTCTATCCACTCGCTTTATAAAATCAGCAAATATCGCCGCAGCGATACCGGTACTCCGCCTCGCCTGTCTACACTGGGTACAGGTGCCTGGGATAAACTCAAGGACAAGGCTAAGAAGCGAATCAAGGACATTGCGCGCGACCTCATCAAACTCTATGCCCAGCGCCGACGGGAGAAGGGATTCGCCTTCAGTGCCGACAATTATCTGCAGCATACGCTGGAGGCTTCCTTCCTGTATGAAGATACGCCAGACCAGAATAAGGCTACTCAGGAGGTAAAGAAGGATATGGAGAGCGGCAGACCGATGGACCGTCTGGTTTGTGGCGATGTGGGCTTCGGCAAGACTGAGGTTGCCATCCGTGCAGCCTTCAAGGCAGCGTGCGACAGCAAGCAGGTTGCGGTGCTGGTGCCTACTACCGTTCTGGCTTTCCAGCACTATCAGACTTTCAAAAAGCGTCTGGAAGGCATGCCTGTAAGGGTAGACTATCTCAGTAGAGCCCGTACAACGAAGGAAACCAGAGAGGTGCTTGACGCCCTGAAAGGGGGTAAGATTGATATCCTCATAGGTACGCATAAGCTGATATCAAAGACCGTGAAATGGCATGACCTGGGACTGCTCGTCATCGATGAAGAGCAGAAGTTCGGTGTGTCTACCAAAGAGAAACTCCGTCAGCTCAAGGTAAATGTCGATACACTCACGATGAGTGCCACTCCGATTCCGCGAACCCTCCAGTTCTCTCTGATGGGCGCCCGGGATATGAGTATCATGCGCACTCCGCCACCTAACCGTTATCCGATTCATACCGAACTGGTAACGTTTAGTAGTGAAGTTATCTGCGATGCCATCAATTTCGAGATGAGCCGAAACGGACAGGTTTATTTCGTATGCGACAGAATATCCAAGCTTCCGGAGCTCAAGATGCTCATCGAGAAGCATATCCCAGACTGTAGGGTAGCAATCGGTCACGGACAGATGAAGCCTGAGGATTTGGAGAAAATCATCATGGGCTTTATCAATTACGATTATGATGTACTGCTTTCTACCACTATTGTAGAGAATGGTATCGACATTTCCAATGCCAATACGATTATCGTGAGCGATGCTCATCACTTCGGATTGAGTGACCTGCATCAGATGCGTGGACGCGTAGGAAGAAGCAACAAGAAGGCTTTCTGCTATCTGATGGCGCCACCTAAGAGTGCACTTACTCCTGAGGCGCGTCGCCGTCTGGAGGCGCTGGAGACGTTCAGCGAACTGGGTAGCGGCTTCAATCTCGCCATGCAGGACCTGGATATCCGCGGTGCGGGTAATCTGCTGGGCTCTGAGCAGAGCGGTTTTATGGAAGATCTGGGTTATGAAACCTACCAGAAGATTCTCTCTCAGGCTGTCACAGAGTTGAAGAACGAGGAGTTCTGTGATCTTTATCAGGAGAAGATGGATGAAGGTGCCCAGCTTACGGGTGATGATTTCGTTGACGATTGTGGCATAGAGAGCGATCTGGAGATGTATTTCCCTCAGACTTATGTGCCTGGTGACAGTGAGCGCATGCTTCTTTATCGTGAACTGGACCGCCTGGAGAGCGATGATGAAGTAGAAGCTTACCGCAAGCGTATGATAGACCGTTTTGGTCCTGTGCCTCATGAAGCAGACGAACTGATGCATGTGGTAGGTCTGCGTAGGGTAGGCAAGAAGCTAGGTTGCGAGAAGATTATTCTCAAGCAGGGCTATATGCAGATGCAGTTTGTAAGCAATGTAAACAGTCCGTTCTACAGAAGTCAGATGTTTAACCGCATACTCGCTTACGTTACCAGTCATATTCAAGATTGTGTTCTGAAGGAAAAATTCAACAAGCGAATGCTTCGCATCAATGATGTGAAGACAGTAGGGCAGGCTGTAAACCTGCTGAATCAGATATCGCAGATAGATTTAGGTAATGAAAAGTAATCAGTTTATTGCATAAAAAAACATTGGAATCCCAATATCCCTATTGAGTTCCAATGTTTTATTTTTTGTATAAGTAAAAGATGATGATAAGCGTTTCACAACGCATGTTGAATTTTTCTGTTGCAAAGATACTATTTTTCATTATAATATTGGGTGTAATATTTGGTATTTTGTGGGGTAATATTTGATTAAATTTATAAAAATGACACTGAAAATACACTTATGTAACAAATAATACCTGTAGAATGAACTATTTTATTGGATAAAAATAAAAAATAGTGGAAAAACACATAAAAAAGTTCTTTATTTCATTTTTTATTTGTACCTTTGTTCAGGCATACAACAATTTTAAACATATATATAAACATGAGACAGAAAAAGTACATCTTAAGCGAGCAGGAACTTCCTACTCAGTGGTACAACATTCAGGCAGATATGCCTAACAAGCCATTGCCACCATTGAACCCTCAGACACACCAGCCAATGAATGCTGATGATTTGTCACACGTATTTAATAAGGAGTGCTCAAAGCAAGAACTTGATACAGAGCACGCTTGGATTGATATTCCGGAAGATGTGCTGGAGAAGTACACCTTCTACCGTTCAACCCCTCTTGTACGTGCTTATGCCCTTGAGGAGGCACTCGGTACTCCGGCGCATATCTACTTCAAGAATGAGAGTACCAATCCGTTAGGCTCTCATAAAATCAATTCAGCCATACCTCAGTGCTACTACTGTAAGCAGGAGGGTGATACCAACGTCACTACAGAGACTGGTGCAGGACAGTGGGGTGCAGCCCTCTCTTATGCAGCAAAACTCTACGGCCTGGAGGCAGCAGTTTATCAGGTAAAGATTACCATGCAGCAGAAACCATACCGTTCCAGCATCATGCGTACGTTTGGAGCCACAGTAGAGGGTTCTCCTTCCATGAGTACACGTGCCGGTAAAAATATCATCACACGTGATCCTCATCATCCTGGTTCGCTCGGTACGGCTATCAGTGAGGCTGTTGAGCTGGCTACTACAACACCAGGCTGTAAATATACACTGGGTTCCGTGCTCAATCATGTGGCACTTCACCAGACCATCATCGGTCTAGAGGCAGAGAAGCAGATGGCGATGGCAGGTGAGTATCCTGATCAGGTGATTGCTTGTTTCGGTGGTGGTAGTAACTTTGGTGGTATTGCCTTCCCATTCCTCCGTCACAACTTCACAGGCGAGCGCCATACTGAGTTTATTGCTGCAGAGCCGGAGAGCTGTCCTAAGCTGACTCGCGGTAAGTTTGAGTATGATTTCGGTGATGAGGCAGGTTATACTCCATTGCTGCCAATGTTTACTTTGGGTCATGATTTCAAGCCAGCCAACATTCATGCAGGTGGTCTCCGTTATCATGGTGCGGGCATGATTATCTCCCAGCTTCTGAAGGATGGTTACCTGCATGGTGTAGATATCCCTCAGCTGGAGTCATTCAAGGCGGGTATGCTCTTTGCACAGACCGAGGGTATCATTCCTGCTCCAGAGAGCTGTCATGCGATTGCAGCCACTATACGTGAGGCTCTGAAGGCTAAGGAAGAGGGCAAGGAGAAGGTTATCCTGTTCTGCCTCTCAGGCCATGGTCTTATCGATATGCCGTCTTACGATAGCTATATTAATGGCGATTTGCACAATTATTCAGTAAGTGATGAAGAAATCCAGCAGTTCCTCAAGGATGTGCCAAAGGTTGACTAATAGTTAACAGTTAATAGTTTATAGTTTATAGCAAACAGTTGACAATTATTCCTTGCGATATATTGAAATAACGATATCACATATAAAAGAAGCCAGGCTGCGAAAAGCAACCTGGCTTTTTATTTAGAGATTCTATTCTCTTTTTTTAGAAATTCTATTCTCAGTTCGAGACTTCTATCTTTCATTAGAAGTTCAACCACTCTTCGATAGCCTTAGCGATGACATCGAAGCTTGTGGTAGGCTCGAAGCGGGCTACAACCTGACCCTTCTTGTTAACGAGGAACTTGGTGAAGTTCCACTTGATATCGGCACTCTCCTTGTAGTTAGGATCAGCCTCGCTCAACATCTTGTCGAGAACAGGGTAGAGAGGGTGGCTCTCGTCCCAACCAGCAAAGCCCTTACATTCTTTCAGAAATTTGAAGAGAGGGGCAGCATCGTCTCCGTTTACCTTGATCTTCTTGTAGCGCTGGAACTCTGTGCCGTATGTAAGCTTGCAGAACTGATGAATGCTTTCATCTGTACCAGGGGCTTGCTGACCAAACTGGTTGCAAGGAAAATCAAGTATTTCGAAACCTTGAGAATGATAGGTCTCATAAAGTTTCTCCAGTTCCTCATACTGAGGTGTGAAACCACACTTTGTGGCGGTGTTAACGATGAGCAGCACTTCGTTGGCATACTCCTTGAGGGAAACATCCTTTCCCTTTCTGTCTTTAACAGAAAATTCGTAAACAGTTCTCATTTTTTTTATCTTTATGTATGTGTTATCTATATTTCCGATCTCAACTTATATGATCTAGAGTGCAAAGATACTACTTTTCTCTTAGAATACTTCAATAGTTTTTTTAAAAATTCTAAAAATCGAACAAAATCATAGATGAAGGAATGAGCGTAATATATATAATGTAGATAGTATCGCAGTTAAGAGTATATAGATTCCGTAGATAATTGGGTTTGTGAATAGAAAGGTGTGTAGATTATAAGACTACATAACGGCCTGCATGAAAGATGGAAAAATAAAAAATGCAGGATTTTCACAAACCCTGCATTCCTTTTTCTTTACCTCTTTTTCCTCAAAAAAACAAAGAAAAAGAGGTTTACGATTAATCTATCATTTAACTTTTCTAAGAACTTGTTGCAAAGGTACTACATTTTCTTGTAACACCAAACTTTTTCTCAGCTTTTTTTCAGTAAAAAGGGAAAATTAATCAAATACCCCCCCATTTTTATACTTTTTTGCAATATTCGGTCAAAAAACTAAGCAAAACGGCTCAATTTTATGACTATTCTGCTTTTTTCCTTGCTTGAACGTTTTGCTGTGTACGATAACGAAGAAGGCTGTGCCCGACAACAACTGAAGATATGTTCTGTAATATGTATTATTTTTTGTCAAAACAGATAAAAGCAGCCATCAGTAATGATGACTGCTTTCATCTGTAATTATGCGGGCTATCCCTGCGTTCTGTTTCGGTATTCAGTAGGCACGATACCCGTTTCTTTCTTGAATACCTTCGAGAAATACTTAGGGTCGGTGAAACCTACTGCGAAGGAGATACTGGTCAGAGTATTGTCTGTATTGCGCAACATCTCGCATGCCTTCTTGATACGTATATGGCGAACGAAGTCTACCGGTGTCATTCCAGTTGTTGCTTTCACCTTATTATATAGTACGCTTCGGCTCATACCGATTTCGTTCGAGATGTCATCAATCTTGAGTCCCGGGTTGCCTGCATTTTCAACAACAAACCAGAAGACACGCATCATGGTTCTGTCTTGAATCTGTGCCGCCATAAATGCCAGTTCGCTGCTTGGGTCAACCGCTTTGTTCTCGGCACTAGTTTCAGCCTGGTTAAGAGCAGGCAGAGGAGCTGCTGTAGGCAGTATTCGTAGGGCTGCTATGGCATCTTTATCGCCAGTTTCCTTCAGTTTTCTGATGACATCCATCTGAATGTTGCGGCGCTGGGTGAGGATAGCCTCTATTCTGCCGAGCAGATAAGGGGTAGAGAATGGCTTGGTGATATAGGCAACAATACCTTCATCAAAGCCTCGCTGCTGGTCTTCTACGCTTGCCTTGGCCGAGAGAATCATCACTGGGATGTTGTTGAGGGTGGTATCCTGCTTGATCTCGTGAATCATCGACAAACCATCCATCACAGGCATGGTAACGTCCGTGAGGATAAAGTCTGGTATCTCCTTGCGGACCATCACTAAACCAGCCTTTCCGTTCTCTGCGAGCAGCACGTTATAGGTAGGCGAGAGGATGCTGTAGAGGAACTTGCGCAGGTCGGCATTGTCTTCTACTACCAGTATCGTCTGGTCTTTTTGTTCCGCTTCTTCCTGTGCAGTTTCCTGTTCCTTGCCCATTTCTTCCAGGCGTTCAGCCTCTGCATCCTTTTCTTCTTTCTGTTTGTTGGTTCCTTCCAGATAGTCAGATGCATTGTGGTCGTCAATCTGGCCATTCGCTTTTTCTCTTTCTGCCAGGTCGTAATCTTCCTCGGTCAGACCGCTGTTCGTATGGAAGTCTGCCTTGTTGCCGTATCTCTGAACCTTGTCCAGCATTACCAGCATCTCGTTAGCATTGTCTGCTATCATTCTCAGCAGTTCCTTGCCCTTTCGGGTGATACCCGGCTCGGTATCCAGAATGGTTCTTACCGGGGCTCCGATGAGCGTTAGTGGGGTTCTCAGACGGTTGGCAGCATCGTTGTAGAGTTCGTTCTTCAGCACGCTCATCTCGTGGGTTATGTTCTCGCGTTGGCGCTGGTTGTAGGTATAGAAGATTGCGCCTACGATACCGAAGAGCAGGAGCAGCATGAGAAACTTGCCCCAGATGCTTTCCCAGAAGGTAGGGCGCACTTCGATAGGCAGTTCTGCCACATACTTGCTCCATACACCATGCGAGTTGGTGGCTCTCACCTTGAGTACGTAATCGCCATGATTGATACGGTTGAAGCCGATGACATTGCTGCTTCCGTTCGATATCCACTCGCCTGGAGCTGTATAACCATCTATGCGATAGAGGTATCTGGTCTGATACTTGCGCTGATAGTCGAGTGATGCGAAGGTGATGGTCAGATTTCGTTTGTTGGCTGGAATCACCACTTTTTCCTTGTGCAGGATAGGTTCCGACTCCTTCTCTCCGCTATAATGGAGGGAACTGAAGATGACTTTAGGCTGGTAGTTGCTCTTCTTCAGCGTAGCCGGATTGAAGGTAATCAGTCCCATAGGGCTACCTACCGATATGTTGTTGCTTGCCGGATCGTGGTAAGGGCGGCTTTGCGAGAACGACATGTTGAAGTCGAAGTCGTTAGGTCCGAACACGTTGCACTGGCCCGTTTTCGGGTTTACGCAGTCGATACTCGATTCTCTGATTACCCAGATTCTTCCCTGGTTGTCTTCTACCATGCCCTGTACGATGCCTTCGTTAACATCGATGGCATGGAAGTATTTCATCTTCAGGTTGTCTTGCAGGAGCGATTTGCTCACAATCTCTTCCATCATACCGCCCTGTTGCGAGATATACATCTTGCCGCTGGTATGCTCCATGATGCTGTTTACATCGTTTGCAGCCAGACTTGTTGTATCGTTCGGTATGTAATAGGTCTTGTAATAATTAATCTTCCTTGCGTTTGTAAAGGCATCACTGAAGGTGATGAGACCATCTGTAGTACCTACGAGAATGGTTCCCGAAGTGGTGCAGCAGATGCGGCGTACGCAGTCGTAATGCTGCTTCTCCCAAGGCAGTCCGTTTCGTTTACTGATGAAGCTGATACTGCCGTCTGCCGCCTCATTTACCAGGGCAATACCGCCACCATAGGTACCTATCCAGATGCGTCCGGTGCGGTCGGCTACGATGTCGAATACCTTGTCGAATGGCAGTGAAGCGGGGTTGTTTGCATCGTAGGTAAAGTGTCTTACCTGCATTTTGTCTATCAGATATACACCGTTTCCGTTGGTTCCTATCCATGTTCTTCCCTTGATATCGAAGTGGATGGCGAAGATGCCCGTTTCGGCGAAGTTTACCTGCTGTGGCACAATCTGTCCGCTTGGCGAAAGGTATCCGATACGCTGGTAGGTGGCGTTGAGTACCTGGATTACTCCATTGTGATAGCCTGCCCAGATATGTCCGTCTGGCGATGCATTCACCGAGAACACTTCGTCTTCGCCCACATCCAGCTTGTTGATAATGTAAGGGTGATATTTGAAGACTACCTGTGTCAGGTCGTGAGAGCCTGTCAGCCAGAGGATTCCCTGGTCTGAGAGTACATATTTCGTAATCTTCGGTATGCGGTAGTTGCCCGATGAATTGCTTTTCAGCAGATAAGGCACCAGTTTTCCTGCCTTGCGGTCAAAATAACTGAAGGTTCCTCCTCTTGGCACTACCCAGAGGGTCTTGTGTTCATCTTGTGTGATGAAATTGCTTTCGCAGGTTGTGCGGTCCATCGGGTCGTCCTGGTCGGCAAAGAGCCACTGTTTCTGTCCGGTCTTCGGATTGACGAGGGTTACTCCCATGCCGTCAGTGAATGCCCATACCATGCCGAAATCATCGGTATAAATCTTCTTTACCTCTGCCAGAGGCTGACTCGGGCTCTGTACGTTGATGACATCAAACTTGAAGGTGCGCGGGTTATAGATGATCACACCCAGATTGGTTGCTATCAGGAGCTGGTAACCTGTATTTTTCAGTTGGTTGATACGGGTTACGCCTTCTGGCATTGGTATCATGGTGAGTCGGTTCTGCAGGTCATATTTTGCCAGTTTACCATCTTCAGTTGCCAGGAACTCATCTTCTCCCACCCCTCTGAGCCATTTGAAAGGCAGCTGGCTTGGGAATTTCGAGTTGTATATGTATGCGCCTTTGTCGGTAAGCACCCATTCTCTTCCGTGTATATCTCGATGGATGTCCCATACATTTCCGCTTCTGAGTCCCTTTTCTCCTTCTTTTATGAGTTCTATATTCCGTTCATCAAAGGTTCTGCCTGTTGATCGGATGATGTATTTTCCATCTTCTGAAGTAAACCATGTAGCTCCGTTTTTCAATGGGTATACCTGGCTCACGCGCAGGTCGATGTTGAACAGTTCGCTGAATTTCTGTCCTACAGCAAAGAACTGGCAGAAGTGGGTATCGTATATGTAGAGCTGGTGGTCGTATGTGATACACCATACGCTGTTGTTATAGGATGGTTCTATTTTCAGTATACGATTGGTTGACAGGACATCAATATCATCGGGGTTATCTCTGAATGTATGGAAGCTGTAGCCGTCATAGAACGACAGTCCGTTCCATGTACTGAACCACATGAGGTTGTCTTTACCTTGTTTCAGGTCTGAGATGGTATTGGCTGCGAGTCCGTCTGTGATAGAGAATTTTCTCACATCGCAGTAGGGTACTGCTGCTGTCATGATAGTAGAGAGCAGTCCTAATAAGGTGATATATAATTTTCTTTTCATCATTTTTTATTCGTATACGTTTATTAATCGCAACAAAGGTAGTGAAAATAAATGAGATATCGTAGTTTTAGGTGTATTTTTTTATGTTATTGCATTAAATTATTCCACTTTTCGTGTTATAGGGGTAATATTTGGTTGATTTGCTGGTGGTTCCTTCTTATGTTATGCCTAACAAAAAACTCCCCCGATAAATGAATATCGGAGGAGCAGTAGGGATATGTTGTTTTGAATTTGATTACTTCTGAATCATCTTCTTTCCGTTCTTGATGACTACACCCTTGTAAGCCTTGGTTACCTTCTGGCCTGCGAGGTCGTAAACAGGAGCGTTCTTTGCAGCTTCATCTGTTGTTATGTTAGTGATGCCGGTAGGTTCAAACTTTTCTACAGCCTTGATAGGGAGAACTTCAGGGATGTTTCTGAATATTACACCGAAAATACCGGTTAAGGTATATTTCTCTCCTTCTGTTAATTTTGAAACACCACCAATACCGCTAAACTTATCGTAAATCATAATCTTGTTTTCACCATCATTAGCATAGTAGTTGAATTTACCTGCAGTATACTCTTCTTTGCTGAATGTGAACTCCTTAATCTTGATAAGGTCGTTGGTGTATTTGCCATCAAGGATGTCCTTTACAGTTGCAATAACAGGTTCAGCAGCTTCGTTGCTCTCTGTGATTTTGAGATTTTCGCCGTTTGTTTCCTTGCTTGCTGACAGATAAGGAATTCCTGCGTCATAAGCCAAATTTACCTTAACAGTACCGCTAATGATGCTGTTTACAGGCATATCGATTCCTAAAGTTCTCATTTCGATAGCAGTGTCACCTTCACGTACGTAAGTATTTACAGTTCCCTTGTAGCTGTTTACGTATAATACCTTTGCGTTTGTGAGTTTGAGGTTGATGTAATCCTTAGCGTCTTTATTGTTAGCCAAGAGTTCCTTTACACTTGCTGCATCGGTGTACTCGATCTTGGTACCAGCGAGTGTAACTTTGATAGACTTGACTTGGGTATTGCCAGCAATTGTAAATACAACTTTGTTTGCATCACCTGTCCAAGAACCTTTATTGTTAGTACCTACGTCAGCTTTGTTCTTATCATTCCATTTTCCATTAATAATGTCGATAGAAGCAATCTTCTTGTCTGCAGGTGCTTGAATCGTAAGCGTTCCACTGTACATTCTGAGACGTGGTGAAGTACTCCAGATTCGGTTTTCATTCGAACCAGAAGTTTTTGCAGAAACTGTTACAGAAATGCCATTAGTTGTACATGTCATGGCTTTGGTGATATCTCCATCTTTAGAATCTGAAGAAGATGTACCTGTCAGTTCTGGGAAGAGTGTTTTGTAATTATTGTCAAAGTCAAAAGTTACTTCCTGTGCAAACGTAACGCTAGCTACGAACGCCAGAACCAATGATAATGAATAGCGTAAAAATTTGTTCATAACTTAATAATTTTAAAGGTTTAACGTATAATTAATAAACTGTTGAAACTCATTTTGTGAGCGCATTCTTAGAATTTGCTTTGTGCTAAAAGCATGTTCTTTGAATAATTACTTATTTATGATGCAAAGATACGAAAAATATCGATACAATGTGTTAAGAAGGTGTTAAATCTTTGATACAGAGAAAGAAATATCATCAAAACTGAAAGAAACACCATCAAAAAAGGCGGTTGTTTTTGAAAGAATAGGGATTTCCCCCTCAGTTTGTATCCTTTTCCCCTTTGATGCAGACGAAAAATCCACTACCTTTGCATCGAGTTTAAGAAAGAATGCTGTTCTTCGAGAGCTCAATAATTAGAAGATATAAGAATATAAATAACTTAACTGATAAATTGATATGAAAAAGTTTACTACTCTTCTCACAATGGCTTTCATAGCTTTGATGAGTATCTCATTCACCTCATGTGATGATGATTCTGATATTGCATACACCCTCGATGGTACATGGAAGGGTAATATGTTGGTAGAATATGGTAATCACAATGCCCTCTACTCGGTAATCCGATTCGACCAGAATGATGGCATCTATTCCGGTACAGGCTATTGGATCGATTACTTTGATAGAAATTACTGGCATGGCAACAATTATATAGCAAACCGTATTAACTGGACAGTTCGCAACAGAAACATCTATATCTCTCTTCTCGATGAGGGTAGCGATGTTGTGATTTACGACTATGCTCTGGGCGACCGCAAGTTCTCTGGATATGTAGAGGCTGATAACGGCAACCGTGCTTATTTCGAACTTTATCGTGATTCTTACAGCTATAACTGGCGCGATTATGACTGGGGCTACGATTGGGACTACGATGATGGCTGGGGCTACAGCAAGCAGCATTCGGGCTTGGAGAACACCCAGATTGTTTCTCGCGGAGCTAAGGATTCTGTAGAGTATGTTAAGGTGGCAGATGATAATCAGAAGCCTGTTCGCCGTTTTGTAGTGAAGTAAGGCAATAAGGAATTTAGTTTGAAGAAAGGAAACAAGATATGAAAAAGTTTAATAGGATATGGATGTGGATGGCGATAGCTGCAGCATCTTTCTCATTTACCTCATGTGATGATGATTATTACTGGCATGATGATTATTACTGGTATGATGACTATAATCATGGTGGCTGGGGATGGAACCAGGGCGACTGGAACAACGGTTCTAACGGCTCTCAGGATGATGACCTGCTGTTGGAAGCTCAGACTCTTACTGGCGACTGGAGAGGCTCTGTGATGCTCTCTGAACTTGCTGAGGACGGTCAGTCTCGCAATAACTACAGTTTCAATGCCGAGATGACGTTCTATCAGGCGGGTGATAAGGTTAACTCGCTCAGTGGTAATGGTGTAGAAGTGGATTATGCCGATGATGGTAGCAATGAATCCCAGACTCTGAAGTTTACCTGGTACATCGATAAGAATGGTGATATTTATATCCGTTATAATGATTCTGGTGCTACCTATGTGATGGATGCAGGTGCTAAGCAGTATGGTTTCTATCTGGGTGATGAAAAGGGCCAGGATGTGTTCTATGGTTATATGATAGGAACAGGTAAGGCTAAGGGTGATGTGATGTATATCGATTTGGAGCGTTACGATCCGAGTGGAGCCCGTAAGAAGACCCGTTCTGCTGCAACCGATTCCGTAGCTCCTAGCTTCGGTAAGGCTACCGGCAGGGCATTCATGCCACATGCTATCAAGAAGTTGCCGAGAAGATGATGATATAAACCCAAGAATCCGCTCTCTCATTGATTTGAGAGAGCGGATTCTTTGTTTGTATATAGCCTGATTTATTTAAAGCCCCAAAGTTTCTTGAGAGCTTCTGCATCTACGTTTTCCACTTCCTTCTCTATTTCATCAGGGAGATTACAGAAGAAGTCGATACCGGTTTTGTCTTCCAGCGTCTTGATGTTTACGACATAGTTGCCGAGCTGGTCGCCTTTTTCAAATGCCTTGTTCTCGTGAGGGAACCAGTAGCCGAAAGCGCTGTATGTATACTGGTTGGTGCTCTTGTTTAGCTCCTTTTTCAGTACAGCTACAAAGAAATACTTTGGTATTGGGATATAGCCTGGCTTCTGGGTTTCGCTAGAAGCACCATTCTTCTTCCAGCCCAGGAGATTACTCTCGCTGCCTACCGGGTCGATAGTTCCACCCTTTACGATAAACAGGGTGTCAGAATCAATCTTTGGAGCTTTGGTACGAAGATCTTCCTCCATTTTATACCATGTTCCACGCTGGTTGAAATTGGCATATTGAGGCTGCATGTTGGTCATGAAGAATGTCTGTTTCTGCTGTGTCAGATTGAGTTTGCGGTCAGCAGAAGGGCAGATATGACCATGGTCAAAGCCTTGAGCTGTAGGAGTAGGGTCTTCTGTAAAATCTGTAATTCCCCATTGTTCTTTCAGATCCGTATCCCATGGATACTTGCGCTCGCCCTGACCAGGTTTCCATCTGTCAACGTTCGATGCTGTGTTTCCTGTATGGAAAGTATAGCAGCTCCATCTCTGGCTCTTCATGTTGTCATCCCATTCTGTAGAATAGTTCAACATACCTGTTGTATTATCCATGTGAACGATGGCATAGCTGCTGCCATTGTTCTTGAGCTTTGGAAACTCCAGACCGCCGATAGCGTTTCTTACCACTTGTGGCATGTTGGCAGTAGCCACATTCTTGTTTGTATTGTTCTTGTCGGTTGATTCACCACCGGTATTGCCACCCGTGCTTCCACCACCCGTATTACCGCCACCCGTATTACCGCCATTTTCAGGAAAATAGAACTGCAGGGTATCGTCAGTGCCGCAGGCAGAGAACGTCATCGCAGCAACGAGCGCGAAGATAAAAAACTTAGTATGCTTCATAATTCTCGATAATGTTTTGAAGTTAAAGATTAAGTGCTTTCTATATAATAATGTATGTAGAAATCGATTGCATGAGGATAGAATAGAGAAAAAAAGTGCATTCCTACGTATATGCAACTACGCTGGAATGCACTCAGTATCTTTGCGATAATAAATATATCCTTATAAAAAAGGTATATTATTACTTCTTCAATTTGCCGTAACGGTTCATGAAGCGGTCTACGCGACCCGCTGTATCAACGAGCTTGCTCTTACCTGTGTAGAATGGGTGAGATGTGCTAGAGATTTCAATCTTAACAACTGGATAAGTCTCGCCTTCGAACTCAACAGTGTCGTTAGTCTTGCATGTAGACTGAGAGAGGAACATATCGCCGTTAGACATATCCTTGAATACTACAGGACGATAATTCTCTGGATGAATACCTTTTTTCATTTTTCTTTTTTATTTTTATTGGGTTATTAAAATTAGACGTCATGGGGATGCTTGTTGCATCATTTCGTGTCCCTTATCGGGGCATGCCCATTATAGCCTGTTATCAATTTCAGGCTGCAAAGTTACGCTTTTTTCCTGAAACCACCAAATATTTCTTCTTCTTTTTAAGAAATATTTTGGAAAAGAGCATAATACGTAGGTTCGCGTTTCCTCCTGCCAACTATGTTTTCGATGGATAAGAAAAAGAAATCCCCATCGCCTCTGTTTGCGTAGAGGACGAGGGGATCAGTATTTTTTCTAATACATAATATCTACTTAGGGAATTACTTGATAATCGCTGTGCTGCCCAGTGAGAATGTGAAGTCGTCGATGAGAACGGCTGCACCTGGCTTCTTGGCATTCATGATAACGATGCTGTAGGTGCCATCTTTCTCTATGGTTATTTCCTGCTCTACCAAAGTCCACTCAGTGTTGGATACCTTCACATACTGCTTGGTATAATTGTAGTTCTGTGAATCTACGGTGCCATCATTAACGGCTACATAACCTGGGCATACGGATGCACCTGTGGCTGTGGCTGCCTTGGCGTAGAACTTGATAGTATATTTACCTGCCTTCAGACTCATCTCCTTGTAACCGAGACGCTTGTTGGCGTTGCTAGTTCCAGCTACCTGCACTGAGTACTTGCCGCTGTGGGCATCCTCGCTCTTGGTGAGGCTTGCGTTGCCGGCAGAGTTGGTGTTCCAGTTGGTTGGCTTGCTGTCTGTCCAGTTCTCGAAGCCGCCATTCTCACCTGTTGTTACCTCGCCTGGGTTTGGATCTGGTTTCGGAGTTACGGTGCCGCCGCCCTCGCCGCTGGTCTTGCCATTTACAGAGATGAGCTTACCGCCCTGGTTGGTCTCTGGGGTGTTGCCCATGTAGTTGATGAGCTTAGCGCAAACCACGATCTCATCGCCTTCCTTCAGGGTCATATCGCCCTCCTTCCACTTCTCGCCACCGAAGTAGTAGATGCGGAAGATGTAGAACTGGGTGCTGTTGGCATCATCGGCAATATAGAATGAACCGTTGCCGTAGCCTGCAGAGAACTGCTCCTTGATGCTCTGTACCTTACCCTTGATGTAGAACTCCTTGTCTGAAACCACGCCCGATGCCAGGGCTGCGGTGTACTTCTGCGCTGCCACGCTGTTGAATGGGTTGGCTGCAGAACCATCGCCCTTTGCCGTGCCTGTGATGTCGCCACTGCCTGAGCCATCGGCTGTCTTGCCGTTCAGGGAAACCAGATAGGTTTTGTTGGCTACGGTCTCTGGGGTGTTGCCCATGTAGTTCATCACCTTGGCGCAAACTACCACCTCGTCGCCTTCCTTGAGTTCAGGGTCGCTGGCGGTCCATTTCTTGTTGCCCAGATAGAGTGAGCGGAAGATGTAGAACTTCTCGCTGCTCTCGTCATCGGCGATGTAGAACGAACCGTTGCCGAAGTTGGTAGAGAACTGCTCCTTGATGCTCACTACCTTGCCCTTGATATAGACCTCTTTGTCAGACTCCACGCCTGCCTCCAGGGTCTTGCAATAGTTGATAGCTGCAATGCTGTTGAATGGGTCGGCAGCAGTACCTGTACCCTTTGGCTCGCCCTCTGTGGTGCCACCGGCATCAGGCTTGGTAGGCTGTGTGTAAGGCTCTGGTACATCCTCGCAGCTGCTGAATGTGAAGGCAGCCATAGCCGCCATCAAAACTGAAAATATATACTTTTTCATATTATTGTCTTTTTAAATATTGTTACTATTTTGATAATCAGTAATTACTTGATAGAGATGAGATTGCCACCCTTAATCTCTTTGGTGCCGTTATAATCAAGCAGGGTGCCTGATACAACCACCTTCTTGCCTGGTACAAGGATTTTCTTGGTTTCCTCTGTCCACTTTGCACCATCGATGTTGTAGCAACGGAATACCTCGAGAGTCTTGCCTTCTGTATCCTTACCGTCGTCAGAGATAACGAATGTACCGTTACCATACGTGCCAGTATCTACATCTTTCACCTTTACGATGATACCGGTAGCATAAACCTTAGCATCGCCTGCTGTACCGGCATTGATCTTCTCCAGTGCCTGAGCCACAGTGTAAGGCTTCTCCAATGTACCGCCTGTTTCTGATGCCTTCAGATCATCTGTGCTGCGAATCACAATCTGCCAGGTGTTATTGTAACGGGTGAAGATACCGGTGATATCGAATACACCCTGTGGAACCACCTCGTTGGCAAACTTAGAATAACCCGAGTTGCGCACTACCAGATTGCTGCTGCTGATTCTCTTGCCCGTTTCGGCATCGATCAGTTCCAGGCTTGTATTGGTATCATCTGGTGCCCATACGTTAGTACCGTTGGCAGAGGCAAACTTCACCTTCTTCAGGGTCATCAGCTTGCCCACGTTAGCATTCATATAGTCTGTATCAGTAAGCTTTGTCAGGTCAAACTCCTCTGGCACTACCGTGCTTGCATCAGCCTCGCCAGGGTTCAGAATCTTGAAGTGCTCGTTCCAGATAGCACGCTCTATCTTTCCCATACCCAGACTTCCGTCTGAGAGCTTGGTATTCACACCGCCAATCTGAGGCAACTTCTTGTAACTTCCGATATAGAGACCCTTCAGGTTTACGAGAATCTCCTGACCAACAGGAAGATAACCCGACAGACCACTTCCGTTGATGGCTATGATGATAGCGCCGGATGCATCCTGTACGCTCACCTGGTTGTAGATATTGCCACTGACATCATTGCCCGTCACTACCGCCTTGATCATCATGTCCTTCTCAATCTGCTTGTAGCCATTGTCGCTGTTGATAACCGTAGCAAACTGGGTCTTCAAATCTGCTATGCTGATCACATTCTTCTCCCTCAGGCTGTTGTTGCCCCATGGAGCTGCAGGCACCTTCTCGGTCAGGTCTGGGTCAGCATAACCGTCGCCCATACACGACCCCAGGGTCAGTGCCAGGAATGCCAATGCTATGAATTTTATCTTTTTCATTGTTCTTTCTTTTTATTGTTATAGAGAAACTGCTCTTTAGAATCTGTAAGATACCTGGAACATGCCGTTGGTACCCCAGGTGTAATACTTCTTAGGATTCTTAGAGAACTGGTAGAGGCGTGGATTCTTCACGTTGCCGTTAGCATCCAGTGTATAGCTTGAACGAGAGTTCTGCTCATATCCGCCTGTTACGATGGTCTGGTTGTTCAGCAGGTTGGTAATCATGAGGTTAAAGTTGAGAGATCCCTTCTTCAGTCTCACGCTCTTGCCTATGCTCAGGTCAACCATCCATCCTCCGTGACCCTTCTCCTGGGCTACAGCATCCTCAGTCCAGCTCATACCGTCGAGTGTAGTAGGAGCAAAGATTTCAGGGAATGCCTTGTAGGCAGCCTGGCGGTTGGTCAGCACCTTCTCATATCTGTAGCTTGGAGAATAAGAGAGGTAGATGCGGTCGTAGTAGTTGGCATTGAGGTTGACGAACCATCCGTTTACGTGGGCATCGAGACCGATGCTTCCCACTGTGAGCGGTGTGCCACTCTCGCGCATATTCATCACGTAAGCCTTGTCCTGGTAAACCTCAGCACTCTTTGAGAGCATGTATACGGCGTTTACATTGTTGATGTTCTTCGCCTCGCTCATAGCGCCCAGAGTCTTCAGGTCGAGCCATGATGTGAGCTTGAACTTAGCGCCCACCTCTACACCATAGTATTCCTTCTTCAGTCCGGTCATGCTCACGTAGGTGAATGAGTTCTCATCATCGTTGTAGAAGTTCTGCCATTCCGTAACGTTCTCCAGTCGGCTGTAGTAACCGCTCACGTTGGCACTCAGCCATGCGTTGCGATACAGGTAGCTGAATTCAGAGCTGAAGATGCGCTCGTTCTTGAGGTTAGTCACGAAGTCGTTGCTGATTTCAGGCGAGATGAAGGCTGTGCTTGCCATCGGCGCACGCAGCTCGTATCCGGCTCCGATGCTGAAGGCATGACCTCTGCCCATATCCACGTTCAGGCTTCCCTTTACGCCACCGTCCAGGAAGTTGGCTGTGCCGCTCTTGCCCTGGCTGTTGTTCGGTGCCATACCGTTGCGCATGTAGCCGCGGCGGTTCATTCCGGTATATCCGATACGTCCGCTCAGCATCGCCTTCATGTTGTAGAATTCGGCTGTATAGGTGCTCCATGCGTTTGCCTTGTTCACGTCGATGCGATAGTCGTAACCGAACTTGTCACCCTCGTAAACCAGCTTGCCTGTGTTGTTAGGACCGGCTGTGTTCAGGTCGTACTGCACACGTGGGTCGGTCTTAGGATAATCGCCCAGGGCATAGGTGTTGATGTTGTGGAAGATGGCACCGCCCAGCATGTCTTCCAGTGTCTGATAGTGCTGGTTGGTACTCTTTCCGAGCATGATACCCGTAGCCAGGTTCGATTTCTTGGTCAGCTTGGTGTTCAGCACGGACGAGAGGGTCAGGGTCAGGTTGTCGTTGTGCTTAGCCTGAACATAGTAGAGCAGATCTTGTCCGTTCTTGGCTGCCTGCTGGTTGGCATAGTACAGGCGGTCCCAGTTAATCTGTCGGTTCTGCTTGCTTGCCTGCCAGTAGTTTACGGCGTTGTTCCAGTTTTCCCAGGTATACATGTTGTTGCCGTTCTTGTAGTCGCCCCATACATAGTAGTTGGCAGATGGCATGTTCTTCCAGTAGTCTGGCTGTGGATTCTCTGCGTTGTTGTAGTTGAGCTTGGTGCTCTTGTACATAGAGTATTTTCCGAACACCGATGTGGTGAGCTTCATCTGGTCGTTGATTTCCCAGTCCCATGTAGCGATGGCAGAAGGGGCAAAGTCGTTCACTACGCGTGAGTTTCTCTTGTGTCCGTTCTGGTATCCCCAGTATGGGTTATACTGGTAGTCGTTTGCCAGCCAGTAAGCCTCGTCGGTAGATGCTCCCTGGGTGCTTCTTTCTGTCGGGTTACCCCATGTAGAGAAGCTCAGCGAGTGGCCGTTCATCCACTTCTTCTGTACACCGAAGAAATAGGAGAGGGCGTTGTAAATGGTTCCCTCTACGTATCCCTGGTTAGCCCAGCGGTAGGTGAGACCGGCTGTAATGGCCCATCCCTTCTCGTTGAAACCGCTGGAGTAGGAGTAGAGTCCGCGCAGGGTATAGTTGCGGTTGGCAACACCTACGCTGGCATACTGTCCTTCCTGCATGCTTCCGGCACGGAAATCATAGTTGTTGGAGCCTGCCATGCCCGTCATCGAATAGCCGTTGGCTTCGAAAGGCAGGGCGAAGTCTACGTTCCTGGAGAATCGGTTCAAACCGCCGATGTTGGAGAAACGGAACTGTCCGGTCTCCATGTCGTTCATGGAAGCACCGTTGATATAGACATCGTTGTACTTCTGGTTGAAGGCACGGTAGCGGAAACGTGCAGGCGAGAACAGATAACCTGCCTGGCTCGCGTATACGTTGCTGGTAGAATTGAGGATGGTGACATTGGATGACATGTCATCGTCCTCGCCCAACTGTGCCTCGGAGAAGGTGAAAGCATTCTCGTCAAGTCCCTGTGCTACGTTCTGGTCAGTCTTTTCGTTCTGAGCCATAGCCAATGAACACGAGAAGAGCGCTAACATTGCTAAGTTTACTTTCTTCTGCATAGTTTATATGTTTTAAATATTAATAGATCGGCAACAGTGATTTCTTTGAGCAGTGATGATATATTTATAGTCCCGTTGGATTTTGTTTAGGTAAACTGTAAGGGGGACTTATCATGGTTTCTGGTCTTGTGTCTTCTGTCCCGATCAAAAATAATTATTAGTGCTGCAAAGTAACAAAAATTTTTTTTAAAAGAGAAGTTATTTATGTTAAAAATGCATGAAAACTGAAAAATTATTCGTTTTTATGGAGATATTTCCGGTTTTTTAGGTATCTTTGCTGCGTATTTCCTTATGAATTTAAGAAATACATATATAATAAGGTATACATTAATAATTAATATTGTATGAGAAAACAATTGCTCTTGCTGGCTGCCCTCCTCATGATAGGGCTGGGCGCTACAGCACAGAAAAAAAAGTCGCAGACTTCAGGCAACAGGCAGTTTCAAGTGTATGCTGTAGGTTTCTACAATCAGGAGAACCTCTTCGATACCTGTCATGATGCCGGTAAGAATGATTATGAGTATCTCCCTGCTAAGGGATGGAATGGTATGAAATATACCAATAAACTCAAGAATATGTCGCGTGCACTTGCCGACATGGGTACCGATGTGCTGCCTAACGTGGGCTGTGCCTTCATCGGTCTGTCTGAGGTTGAAAATGCCAACGTGCTGAAAGATCTCACCGCGCAGCCACCTCTCAAGGCAAGAAATATGCAGTTCTGCCATATCGAGGGTCCCGATAAGCGAGGCATCGACTGTGCGCTGCTCTATAATCCGGCACTCTTCACGGTGAAGAATACCCGATTGGTGCCTTACGTACAGGAACTCGCCAAGGATTCTGCCTACAAGACCCGTGGTTTCTTCACCGTACGTGGTGAGCTGGCGGGCGAGGATGTGGCGGTTATCGTATGCCACTGGCCAAGCCGTTTCTCCAGTTCGTTCTATCGCGAGAGCGGAGCGCGCCAGACTAAGGTGGTAAAAGACAGTTTGCTGAAGTTGAACCCGGCGATGAAAGTGTTCGTGATGGGTGATATGAACGATGATCCTACCAACGCCAGCATGCACAAGGTGCTGAAGGCGAAGGCTGAAATCAGCGAGGTGGGTGCCGATGATATGTACAATCCATGGTACAACATCCTGGCTAAGGAGGGCAAGGGAACCCTGTTCTACAGCGGTTCATGGAATCTCTTCGACCAGATTGTCATCACGCCTAATCTCCTGAACAGGGATAGTAAGAACAAGGACTACAGTTCTCTGAAGTTCTGGAAGAACCACATCTTCCGCCGCGATTACCTCATTCAGCAGGAGGGTCAGTACAAGGGTGCTCCTTTGCGTACCAAGGCAGGCGGCAGATGGCTTAACGGCTACAGCGATCACCTGCCGGTAGTGATGTACCTGGTGAAGGAAAAGCTTTGATTTAGTTGATAGTTAAGAGTTTATAGTTAACAGTTGAATGGTTGAGAATCATCCTTTTGAGCCGTGGCTGCCGGGCAATGCCAAGTTGCTGATGCTCGGCACGTTTCCGCCTGCAGAGAAGCGGTGGTGCATGCCCTGGTATTATCCCAACTTCCAGAATGATATGTGGAGGATATTCGGAATTATCTACTTCCAGGATAAGTTCCATTTCGTGGATGTAGAGAAGAAGACCTACCGCCTCGATGCTATTAAGAAATTTCTCGGGGAGAAGGGCGTCGCCATCTATGATACCGCACAGCAGGTGATACGCACCAAGAATACGGCATCCGATAAGGATCTGCAGATAGTGCAGCCCGCCAATCTCGACGGCATGCTCCGCCAGCTGCCCCATTGCAGGGCGGTGCTCACAGCCGGCCAGCTTGCCACGAAGGTATTTTCAGAACACTTCGGTATCAAGGAAAAGCCTGAGATGGGAGGCTATGCAGAATTCCAGTTCGAGGGCCGCAGACTCCGTCTGTACCGCATGCCCTCCAGTTCCCGTGCCTATCCTATGGCAGTGGAGAAGAAAGCTGAATTTTACCGCAAGATGTTTGATGAAATTTTATAGAAAGAAGAAAGAATATGAAAGATAAAGTGACCGTTATTGGCATTGCGGGAGGTACAGGCTCCGGCAAGACCACTGTGGTGAAAAAACTCGTAGAAGTGCTGCCGCCTCATTATGTGGCTGTGGTGCCCCTCGATTCATATTATAACGATACCTCGCAGATGACCGAGGAAGAACGTCATCAGATCAACTTCGACCACCCGTCGGCATTCGATTGGAAGCTTTTGCACCAGCAGCTCGCTGATCTGCGTGCTGGCAAAGCGATAGAGCAACCCACCTATAGTTATATCAAATGCAACCGTGAACCGGAAACGGTTCACGTTGACCCCAAGCCGGTTGTGATCATCGAAGGCATCATGACGCTGGTGGACAAGAAGTTGAGAGACCTGATGGACCTGAAGGTGTTCGTGGATACCGATGCTGATGAGCGCCTGATACGCAACATTCAGCGTGATACCATCGACAGGGGTCGCACCGTATCGATGGTGGTAGACCGATACCTCAAGGTCCTGAAGCCGATGCACGAGCAGTTTATCGAACCCACCAAGCGCTATGCTGACATCATCATTCCTCAGGGTGGCGAAAACCTCAAGGGCATCGGTATCCTCTGCAAGTATGTAGAGGGACTGATAGAGAAATAAAAATATTTTTGCTCAAGCATTGCATTTCTTTAATGCAAAACAAAGTTTAATTAGGAAACAGGGCGGCCTTCTTCGTGAAAAGAGGTCCGCCCGCTTTGTTTTTATCCCGGTCGGGCTATTCAAGTAGTTCAGTTTGCTAACTCAAGTAGTTCAGTCAGCGAATTCAGCCGTCTCAATAAGCCTACGGATACGTCTGCGCTAGCCGACGCAGTAATATCCGTACCCCGACGCAGTAATATCCGTACCCCGACGCAGTAATATCCGTACCCCGACGCAGTAATATCTGTACCCCGACGCAGTAATATCTGCATCCCGACGCAGTAATATCTGTATCCCGACGCAGTAATATCTGTATCCCGACGCAGTAATATCTGTACCCCGACGCAGTAATATCTGTGAGTCAGCGCAGCACAACGTGTGGTCCGTTTTCGCCAGGTCCCATAACCATATTCTGCAAAGATCTTCTTGCTTTTTGCAAGAAGATAAGCTGAAAAACGTGATAGATGAAGGCTATTAGTGATGGATAGCGTGATGGATATTGTAAACATTTTATCCATCCATCACGCTTTCCTAAATAGATAATTCTCTTATTATCAGATGATTAACATTTTGAGAAGAGAAAAAGTGAGGGATGTGAGGGATAAAACTTTAAAGATTATTCCTCTTCCTCCTTCTCAAAAGCCTCTACGAAAGGCTGGTGGAAACCCTGGAAGATGCGGAGATACTCGGCTCGCACCTCATCACTCTCCTCAAAAAGATTCAACTCGCCACGCTTGTGAGCCTTCAGCATACTGCTGTAACGGCGAATCTTACGCTTGTAGTTCCTTGCCATCAACGCATCTGCCTGAACAGGATTCTGACTGACATACGAAAAGGCACAAAGCTGCTTCATGAACATGTCGAACACCGGATTGTCATGACTCCAGTCATCCTCATTCAGCCAGAACCACTGGAAATGATACTTCTGCTCCAATGCCATCAGATGCTGCCCCAGCTCGTCAATCTCCATGCCCTTCTGCATCTGCTCCTCAGCAAACGCTACCAGAGAGGCTGCATCCACATTCAACTCAACCTCGTGAGACAGCGTGGTGCCCTCAATCTGAATGCGCCAACGGTGATTCCTGTTCTTGATGAGCGCAGAATTCGTGTTCATCAGCAACTCAGAAAGCTTGCCCTCGGTAGGAATCTGATCTACTACCGAAAGACGGTCGCGCTGGTTGCGAACCACCAGCTGATGGTCCTCATGGCGCAATACACACATGTAAACCAGCCTGTTGCTGTCGAGCTGAAGGGTGAAACGGTCGTTGCTGTCATCGCCCACAAATTCGTAGGTGTAGTCATCCACCTTGTCCTGCGGAATGCTCAGCTCGCCATGCACCTTGTTGCCCTCGGCATCGTAGAGCGAGAAACCTATGTAAGGAATCTGAAGACGGAGGACAACCGGATTGCCGCCGTCCTCAGGAATCAGGGTAACAGCCAGTCCGTCATCGCCGAAATCATCCTTGCGGCATACGAATCCGTCATCCGTCTTCTCAGCCTTCTCCACCTTCACCTCGCCGTGGCGCCACCAGAAATCGAAGGTGATGGTCTGGTCGTCCTCAGCGGCTACACGGATGAAATCCTCGATGTCCTGACCCAGGTAAATCACCTTGGCAGGCTCAATCTCCTCATCGTCATCGCCCAGCGCGCGCACCCACATCTCGCCCGGAACAGGATCATCTTCCCATTCGGCATCAGCAGGGGCTGCAGTAGATTTGAAAACGAGGAAAACCATTCTTTCTTCTTCCCTCGTGCCATCTTCGCGGCACGTGAAGCACTTCGCCTCCTTAGGGATGAAGAATGGGGTTAACAGGTACGGGTTTTTGCATAATGCGGTATACTCTACCTCGGTCCATGCCGGGAGAGCGTGTGTATTTGTCTTGTCTGTCATATTCTCTTGTTGCATATAATTCTTGAGTTGGTCCTATTTCTTTTCATCATCCGGCGTGTGTGGCAGGACGAGGGGGATGTTGATCCCAAAAAACGGTTGCAAAGGTAATGCAAAATCGAGACACTACAAAATATATCACCTATTTTTTTAATTATTTTACGATTCAATATTTGGCTCTTCCAAAAAATAGTTGTAGTTTTGCATCTGAAATAATGAATAGAAAGATGAAAGTCAAGACAATACTCACACTGGCGCTGGCCGCCACAACCCTCGCAGCATGTCACCGGGGAAAGAAACCACCACGTATGGACAATTCGAAACTCGCCATCAGCCTCTCGAAACCGGCAAAGGGCGACAGGGCTATCTACGGACTTGCCTGCCTGGGCTGCTCGGATACCGCGCTGGTGCTGCTGCCCAACGGAGGCGGCGACCCCGTAAGATACAACATTCTGGATGCCACTCGCAACCATCAGGTGTTTGGAGATATAGAGGTGGGCGACTGGGTTTGCGTGATGCCATGCGAGGAGAAGGATGAGAAGAACCGTGCCGACATGGTGATAGACCTGGACCAGCTGAAGGCCACCTGGACCTATCCGGTGATGCCGAAGCTGCGCGATGTATCGCATCTGAGCAAGCGCCAGCAGGCGAGAATCCTTGCCAATATGCCCGACAGCATCGTAGAAACCTATATGGTGCCGCGCCAGTATGGCTTCACCCTGAAGCGAATGAGCGAGGCGATGGCCGTGGGCAGGGTGATGATAAATAAAGATGTGGACGACGACAGCCCGGTAGAATATCCTGATGTGCCTCAGTATACGGAATGGCATGCCTATAACGGCAAACTGATTCTGGTGCAGGGCCACCGCGAGCTGGATGGCGTGGTGATCAACGAAAAGACGAAGCGCGATACCTTCACCTTTGTATATATGAAGGGCGACAGTCTGGCCCTCTCTGATCGTGAGGGCCGCATCCAGGGTTTCCACCGCTCGCTCAATGCGATGAAGGCCAACGCCAAGGCCCATGCTGCAGCCGAGAAGCTGAACAGTAAGATGAAGAAGGAAATATTGAAGTAAATTACATAATAAATATAAAAAAAGAGGCGAATAGGACGATTTCTCGATTTTTTTGTCTAATTTTGCACCTTGGAATTTAATTCATACATCGAATATAAAGAAAAAGAACAAGAATAATGAAGAAGAAAATTCAGTTCAGTCTCGTTTATCGAGACATGTGGCAGAGCTCTGGTAAGTTCCAGCCACGCAAGGATCAGTTGGCTAAAATTGCCCCAGTTATCATTGAAATGGGATGCTTTAGCCGTGTAGAGACTAACGGCGGTGCCTTCGAACAGGTTAACCTGCTGGCAGGTGAAAACCCTAACGATGCCGTACGCGCATTCTGCAAACCTTTCAACGAGGTGGGTATCAAGACTCACATGCTCGACCGCGGATTGAACGCTCTTCGTATGTATCCTGTGCCTGACGACGTGCGCGCCCTTATGTATAAGGTAAAGGCTAAGCAGGGTACCAACATCACACGTATCTTCGACGGACTGAACGATGTGCGCAACATCATTCCTTCTATCAAGTGGGCCAAGGAGGGCGGCATGACTCCACAGTGTGCACTCTGTATCACCAACTCTCCTGTTCATACCCTGGAATATTACATGAACATCGCCGACCAGCTCATCGCTGCCGGTGCAGAGGAAATCTGCTTGAAGGATATGGCAGGTATCGGCCAGCCAGCATTCCTCGGCAAACTCACCAAGATGATTAAGGACAAGTATCCTGAGATCATCATCCAGTATCACGGCCACTCAGGTCCTGGTCTCTCTATGGCTTCTATCCTCGAGGTCTGCAACAATGGTGCCGACATCATCGATACAGCCATCGAGCCATTGTCATGGGGTAAGGTTCACCCAGACGTAATCTCAGTTATCAGCATGCTGAAGAACGAGGGCTTCGAGGTACCTGAAATCAACATGAGTGCTTATATGAAGGCTCGTGCTATGACTCAGGAGTTCATCGACGAGTGGCTTGGCTACTTCATCAACCCAGGTAACAAGATCATGTCTTCATTGTTGCTCGGTTGCGGTCTCCCTGGCGGTATGATGGGTTCTATGATGGCAGACCTCGGCGGTATGCGTCAGACCATCAACAACATCCGCAAGAAGAAGGGTGAGGAAGAGTTGTCTATGGACGACCTGCTCATCAAGCTCTTCGACGAGGTAGAGTATGTATGGCCACGCGTAGGTTATCCTCCATTGGTAACCCCATTCAGCCAGTATGTAAAGAACATCTCACTGATGAACCTCCTCACCATGGAGCAGGGCAAGGGCCGCTTCGTAATGATGGACGACTCTATGTGGGGTATGATTCTCGGTAAGAGCGGTAAGATTCCTGGAACTATCGACCCAGAACTCGTAGAGCTCGCCAAGAAGCAGGGCCGCGAGTTTACCGACGTAGATGCTCACACATTGCTTACTAATGCCCTCGACGACTTCAAGAAGGAGATGGACGAGAACGGTTGGGATTACGGTCAGGACGACGAGGAACTCTTCGAGCTCGCTATGCACCCAGAGCAGTATCGCAACTACAAGAGCGGACAGGCAAAGAAGAACTTCCTGGCCGACCTTCAGAAGGCAAAGGATGCCAAGCTCGGTACAACCCTTACTCCTGCACAGCTTGCAGAGTTCAAGCACGCCAAGGCAGATGCCATCGTGGCACCAGTAGCCGGCCAGCTCTTCTGGGAATTCCAGGGCGAGGGCGAGTGCCAGCCAGCTGTAGAGCCATACATCGGCAAGGAATATAAAGAAGGTGATGCCTTCTGCTATATCCAGGCTCCTTGGGGCGAGTTTGAAACCATCCCAGCTGCATTGGGCGGCAAGCTCGTAGAAATCAATGCCAAGCAGAGCAGCAAGGTGCGCAAGGGCGATGTTATCGCTTACATCGAGCGGGAAAATAGTTAATAGTTAAAAGTTTATAGTTTATAGAGGCTGCGCCGTTGAGCAAACTTGCTTGGAGCAGGAATGTCCTATAAACTATAAATTATAAACTATAAAAACGATGAATTATCAAGCTATTATTGATAAGTATTATCCTGAGGATAATGAGCTTCGGCATATCCTCATCACACATAGCCAATCTGTAGCGCGAAAAGCGCTACAGATTGTTTCGTATCATCCCGAATTGCAACTCGATGCCCAGTTTATCGAAGAAGCAGCTATGCTCCACGACCTCGGCATCTTCATGACCGATGCCCCAGGCATACAGTGTTTCGGCTCGCAGCCCTACATCTGCCATGGACGACTGGGAGCAGAAATCCTGCGCAAGGAAGGATATGAGCGACATGCCCGCGTATGTGAGCGCCATACCGGTGCAGGCATTACAGAGGCACAGATCATAGCACAGAACCTGCCCCTGCCACATCAGGATTTCCTGCCGGAAACCATGGAAGAGAAGGTGATTTGCTACGCTGATAAATTCTTCAGCAAAACTCACCTCGACCGGGAAAAAACAATTGAGAAAGCAGAAAAAAGTCTCATGAAGTTCGGAGAGGAAGGAGTAAAACGCTTCCAGCAATGGGAACGCATGTTTGAATAGAATTCTAATTTATTGAATGAGAAAACAATCGACGATAGCTATGCTGCTGCTCGCTGCCATCTCGTGTATGATGGTGGCTAACCCAGGTACGCCCGATTCGAAAAAGAAAAAGAAGAAAACGGAGAAGACGGAAACCGTGGACAGCGTGGGTGACAGTGTGTTCGTAGACTCGCTGGGCAACGAAATAAATCCCAAACTGAAACAGGCTGACGACACCACGCAGATGGACTCGCTGCAGAAAGCTATATGGAAACATAATAAAGTGGTGGATGACAGTATCCGCCTCGACAGTATCGCCAGAAAGAAACAGGGTGGAGTAGACGCACCGGTTAACTATCAGGCGGACGACTCTCTCGTATACGATGCCAAGAACAAGGTGGCATATCTCTACGGAAACTCCAACGTGAAGTATACCAACATGGACCTCAGTTCCGACCGCATCTCCATGGATATGGACAAGAGCAACGTGAAGGCGATGGGTACACCCGATAGTACGGCGGAGGGAGGCATCAAGGGCAAACCTGTCTTCAAGATGGGTAGCGATACCTATGATACCGACACCATCAAATTCAACTTCAAGAGCAAGAAGGCCCTTATTAATAATGTATATACAGAACAGCAAGACGGATTCCTGACCGGTATGAAGTCGAAACGCGACTCATCGGGAGTCATCTATCTGCAGCACGGAAGGTATACCACCTGCGATGATCCGCATCCCGACTTCTACATCTCGCTCTCCCGAGCCAAGGTAAGGCCGGGCAAGGATGTGGTATTCGGACCAGCCTATCTCGTGGTGTGCGATGTGCCTATGCCGCTTGCCATCCCTTACGGCTTCTTCCCGTTCACCAAGAGCTACAGCAGCGGTTTCATCATGCCAACCTACGGCGATGAAACGGCACGAGGATTCTATCTCAGAGATGGCGGATATTATTTCGCCATGAACGATAAATGGGACCTGAAGCTGCTGGGCGAGATTTATACCAAGGGATCGTGGGGACTCTCGGCAGCCAGCAACTACCGAAAGAGATACAAATACTCGGGTTCCTTCTTCTTCAGTTACCAGGATACGAAGAACGGCGACAAGGGAATGCCAGACTTTACCGAGCAGGAGAGCTTCAAACTGCAATGGAGCCACCGCCAGGACAGCAAGGCAAACCCATACAGTTCGCTTTCGGCAAGTGTGAACTTCGCCACATCGAGCTACGAACGCAACAACCTCAATTCGCTCTACAATCCGCAGACGATGACGCAGAGTACGCGAACCTCATCTGTCAACTGGAGCACCTCGTTCTCAAGCATCGGTATGACGCTCAGTTCCACCGCCAACCTCTCGCAGAACATGCGCGATTCATCCATCGCCATGACGCTGCCCGACCTCAACATCAGCATCTCGCGCTTCTATCCGTTCCGCAGAAAGAAGATGGTGGGCGACGAGAAATGGTACGAGAAGATAGCCATGAGCTATACGGGACACATCTCTAACAGCATCAATACCAAAGAGGATAAGCTGATGCACAGTTCACTCATCAAGGACTGGCGCAACGGATGGCAGCATCAGATACCGGTGAGCGCTACATTCACGCTCTTCAAATATCTCAACGTGAACCCATCGTTCAATTTCACCGACCGTATGTATACCAACAAGGTGGAGAGATCATGGGATGAAGCCAGCCAAACGGAGAAATGTGATACCATCTACGGTTTCAACAACGTGTATAACTGGAACATGAGCGTAGGTCTCTCTACCAAGCTCTATGGTTTCTACATACCAAACCGCAAACTCTTCGGAGATAAGATACAGGCTGTGCGCCACGTGTTTACGCCTACGGTGAGCTTCAGTTATGCCCCAGACTTCGGAGCTTCACGCTACGGCTACTGGGACACCTACCAGAAGACCGATGCTGACGGAAACGTATCGCTGGTGAGCTACTCGAAGTATGCCAATGCCCTTTATGGTGCGCCGGGCAAGGGTAAGAGCGGTAATATCTCGTTTACCCTGGGCAACAACATCGAGATGAAGGTGAAGAGCGATAAGGACTCTACCGGATACAAGAAACTCAGTATCATCGATGCGTTCGACATCAACATGAGTTACAATACCGCAGCCAAGGTTCGCCCTTGGAGCGATATGAACATCAACCTCAGACTGAAATGGTGGAAGAACTATACCTTCAACATGAACGCTGTGTTTGCCACCTATGCCTACGAGCTGGACGACCAGAACAATGTTTATGTGGGTACCCATACGGAGTGGGGCAAGGGCAGGTTCGGACGATTCCAGGGTATGTCGCAGAACTTCTCGTTCACACTGAACCCGGAGAAGCTGAAGAAACTCTTTGGCGGGGGCGATGATGAGGACGACAAGAAGAACAGCCAGCGCAATGATGATGACGATGAAGGTCTGGATACCGACATCGAGAGCAACGTAGACGACAGCATGGAGAAGGGTAAGACGGCAGCCAAGAAGGGCGGCAAGGCTGAAACGGATTCAGATGGTTATATGGCGTTTAAGATGCCATGGTCGCTGACCTTCGGTTATGGTGTAACGATGCGCGAGGATACGCGAAGAGAGAAGTTCAATGAGAAGACGATGCGCTATGCATACAAGTTTACCCAGACTCTGAACATGAGTGGTAACGTAAGAATCAGTGATGGCTGGAACATCAGTTTCTCATCCGGTTATGATTTTGACAACCACAAGATCAGTATGACCACCGCCAGTCTGGCTCGTGATCTTCACTGTTTTAACATGAGCTGTTCTGTGGTTCTCGCTCCATATACGAGCTACAACTTCACCTTCCGTTGTAACGCAGCCACCCTGACAGATGCGCTGAAATACGACAAGCGCAGCGGTTATTCGAACGCTGTACAATGGTACTAGATGATAGTTTATAGTTGAAAGTTTATAGTTAATAGAGCTTTTCAGCTTATAGATAATAAAAAAAACAGGCAAAATCATTTTGCCTGTTTTTTTTTGTTTTATCTTTTTTACTTTTTTACCCTTTTACTTTTTTACCTTTAAAAGCCTTTTTTTCGCCTCCGGGTGCTCAGGATAAAGGGTGAGGGCCTTGCGGTAATTCATGATGGCAGCCTCTTTCATGCCCTCTTTTTCGCACTCCTTCCCCATAATCACATACTCCGTGGCAAGGCGCTTGAGGAACTTCTGCTGCTTCTCCTTCTCTTCATCCTTCTTTCTTATTTCTTCGCGCAACCGCTCGTTCTCTGCCTGAAGCTCGTTCACCCTGTTCAGCTTTTTGCGGATGAAACGCTTGGCAAGCGGCTGCTCGATGTCATAACGGCTGTGGATGGCAAGGAAGAAGTTGTCGAGAGCCGACTGCATATCGCCCCTGTCAAAGGCCTTGACGGCATCATGATACTGCTTGTCGGCCTTACTCTGGGTAAGCGCAGTGTTGATGGTGCTCTGGTCGTTATAATGACGGGCAAACTGCTTGACATCATTGCGCACGAAAACATCACTCTGACGCAACGGCTCCTGAAGACTGATGCCCTCGAGACTGGTGCAGCGGGACAAGGCAACATACGTCTGTCCGCCCGCAAAGACACCACCCGTGAAATCAATCTTCACCTGGTTGAAGGTGAGGCCCTGGCTCTTATGAACCGTTATCGCCCACGCCAGACGGATGGGGTACTGCTCGTATCTGCCAATCTCTTCCTCCTCAATCTTTTTCTCAATCTCATTGAAATGGTATCTCATGTTGCTCCATGCCGCAGGCTCCACCATCACATCCTTGCCTTCCTCGGTGCGCACATAAATCTTGGCATCCTCATCCTCATCAAAACCAATGATGGTGCCCAGCGTGCCATTCACCCACTGATGCTCGATATCATTCTTGATGAAGATAACCTGAGCCCCCGTCTTGAGGTAAAGCTCGATAGGGGTAGGGAGACTGCTCTCCGGAAACTCGCCCTGTATGTGGCCACGGAAGAGGCAAGGCTCTCCCGGAAGACACTGGAGCTGGCTGTCGTTGATGTAATCTACCGTATCGCGGCGTGTAGAGAGGGTGATGGCAAGTTTGGAATCGCTCTCATCGAGCTGGGCTCCCACGCGCTGGTTGAGGCGCTGGAGATCCTGCATGGGCACCTGAGACGTGCGGATATGGTCGAGGATGCTGATGAAAACGGGATCGCTCTGACGGTATACCTTCTTGAGTTCGATGCTCACGAGTTTGAAGTATTCGAACACCTTGGCATCGAAGAAGAAACTGCTGCGGTAGAAGGGACTGAGCAGACGACGGTCGTCTTCCCTCACCACAGGCTCCAGCTGGAAGATATCGCCCACCAGAAGCAGCTGCTTGCCCCCGAAAGGCTCTCGCATGTTGCGGCAATATACCCGCAATACCTTGTCCAGGAAATCGATGATATCGGCACGAACCATACTGATCTCATCGATGATGATGAGCTCTACCTCGCGGATAATCTTTATCTTCTCTGAATTATACTTCAGGGTGTTGCGGATGTTGCGGACGGAATACATGCTGTCGTTGGGCAGCAGCGGGTGGAAAGGAAGCTTGAAAAAGCTGTGGAGCGTGCTTCCTCCGGCGTTGATGGCCGCAATGCCTGTTGGGGCAAGAATGATATGTTTCTTCTTGGTATTGGCGGCTATATAACGTAAAAAAGTAGATTTACCCGTCCCCGCCTTTCCGGTAAGGAAAAGCGAACGACGGGTAAACTGTATGATTTGGAGTGCATTCTGCAACTCCGGGTTGTCGAGATCAATCATTGTATTTAATTTATAGTTTATAATTTATAGTTTATAGCATAAGCCATATTAAATCGCCTTCTTGCTAAACGGTGTAGCCGCTATAAACTATAAATTATTAACTAAATTTAAAGGTCATCGAAGTTGACAGGCTGCTCCGTTGGCTTGGCCTTCTTCTTCTCTTTCTTTTCTTCTGTGGTGGCTGTACCGTTGGCAGATTCGCTTTCAGCCTTCTTGGCAGGAACTTCGCGGATGATAGGGTTGCCTTCGTCATCGAGAACGATCTCTTCCTGGAAGGCGGTACTGTCTACCTTGGTGGTATCTACCTTTGGCTTTGGTGCATAGCTTGCACAGATGTACATATCGCGGGTGATATCGCTGTCCTGTGGCTTGTCAAACTTGCCGTGATACTGCTGGAAGGCTGGGTCGCCAAAGACACTCTGGAGGAAGTAACCGCACACAGGAAGAGCGGTTCTGGATCCCTGACCCAAGGCTCCGGTGCGGAAGTGGAGACAGCGGTATTCGCCTCCTACCCAGGCACCAACTACGAGCTTAGGGCTCACACACATGAACCAGGCATCGGAGTGGTTATTGGTGGTACCTGTCTTGCCACCGAACTCAGTATCACGGTAGTTGCCTACATAGCCCCAGAGACTCTGGGATGTACCTCCCGGCTCCTTCATACCGCCCTGTAAGAGCTGCTGCATGAGGAAGGCACTCTTGTAAGGTATCACCTGCTCGGAATCGGTAGGACCCTCGTAAACCACCTTACCGTCGTGGTCTACAATCTTGGTAACCAATACCGGGTCGTGGTGCTTGCCATTGTTGGCAATGGTGCTGTAGGCGCATGCCATCTCCAGAAGGTTGACATCGCTGGAACCGAGGGCGAGAGATGGGGTGTCATCCAGCGGACTGTTGATACCCATCTTCTTAGCTGTCTCGATGATGCGCTTGATGCCCATCTCCTGTCCTAATCTTACAGCCACAGAGTTGATACTCTTGGCAAAGGCACTCTTCAATGGGATGCTGTCGCCCGAGAACGAACCATTGGCGTTGGATGGGCGCCAAGTGGTCATCTCGTGCTTCTTCTTATCGTATACCTCCATAGAGATATATTCGTCGCGACGCTTGTCACAAGGGGTTAAACCCTGATTCATCGCCTCGGTATAAACAAAGAGCTTGAAGGTAGAACCAGGCTGGCGCTCGGCTGTTACCTTGTCATACTTCCAGTGGTCGAAGTCGATATCGCCCACCCATGCCTTTACTGCTCCGGTCTGTGGCTCCATGGCTACAAAGGCGCAGTGCATGAAGGTGGTCATATACTTGATGGAGTCTTCTGATGTCATGTTCATCGTGATGCTGCCCTTGTCATAATCGAATACCTTAACCGGGTGAACCCATTCCTTATAGTAATAGTTTACAGAGTCGGGATTGTTAGGGAAACGGGCTATCAATGCCTTGTAGAATGGCTGGCGCTCGGCGATGCCCTGGATGAAGTTTGGTATCACGTTGTGATTCTCATCCTGCCAAGGATCCTGACCCATCCAGTTGCCTTTGCCTGCCTTTGTACGTCGGATGCTCCAGTGATTGTTGAAGTTCTGCTGTACCTGTTTCATCTGCTTGCGGGCTGCATCTTCTGCATACTTCTGCATGCGGGTATCGATGGTGGTATAAATCTTCAAACCGCTGGTATAGAGGTCGTAACCTTCGTCTTTACACCAGTCTTTCAGGTAGTTGGCTACTGCCTCACGGAAGTATTTAGCCTGTCCGTCGTAGTTTTCTTCTACCTTGAAATCGAGCTTGATAGGCTCATCTTTCAGTTCATTGTATCTGTCTTTTGAGAGATCGCCATGTGTCACCATATTATATAATACGGTGTTGCGGCGTGCAAGACTGTTCTCCGGGTTGGTGCGTGGGTTGTAGTAGGTGGTAGCCTTGAGCATGCCTACGAGCACGGCAGCCTGACCGGTGGTCAACTCCTTAGGGGTGGTGTTGAAGTAGGTCTTCGCTGCGGTTTTGATACCATAGGAATTGCTACCGAAATCTACCGTATTGGCATACATGGTGATGATTTCCTTCTTGCTGAACACCGTTTCAAGTTTTACCGCGATGATCCACTCCTTGCTCTTGATGATGAGCAGGCGGAGTACAGGAATCTTGCCCAGCAAACCGGTAGAATATTGCGAACGTACACGGAACATGTTCTTCGCCAGCTGCTGTGTGATGGTAGAAGCACCGCGCCCGTTATGATGGAGGAGTGCATCCTTGGCAGCAGCAAACACACCGATAGGGTCGATACCGATATGCTTGTAGAATCGTTCATCCTCGGTATCTACCAGTGCCTTGAAGAAATCAGGTGTTACCTCATCATATTCTACCGGAGTACGGTTTTCGTTGAAATACTTGCCGATGAGCTTTCCATCAGCCGAATAGATTTCAGAGGCCTCTGAGGTCTGTGGGTCCAGGATGCCTGAGAAATAGCCAGGTGACTTGCCGAAGAGCCATAAGAAGTTGATATCTACTGCGCCCAGATACAAGATGAAGGCGACTATACAACTTGCCAAGGCAACGAGGGTCTTGGTATACCACGCCCTGCCCTGATACAATCCTTTGTACCAGGTACAGAATGCGCGAAACTTTTGCCATAACCAGGCAAAGAGAGACTTAATTTTATTCATATATGATGATATAATGATTTCGTTGTTTTACTCTTCGTTCTTCACTTCCTCTACATCCACATAAATCTCCTTTGAATCCTGTTTCTGCTGCTGCTGGTTTTTCAGCCAGATTCTCTTGTTATTGGAGATTTTAAAGGCGTTGAGAAGCTCTACTACTCCATAGATGAGCATACCCCAACCGATGATGAAAAGAGGAGCAGAGGCGATGGCTGAAGGCTTGATGATGGCGAGCAGCCCCAGCAGAAGAAGGGCTGAAGGGAAGAGCCAGAAGAGAATGCCTACGCGTCCCATCTTAGCTGCTGAAGCCAGATTGACAAACTGGGTCAGAGCGCCCAAAATCAGGATGAACGCCAGGATGAACATCAGCCAGGCGATAAACACCTGAGGCATCAGGGCAAGCAGCAATCCCAGAATAAGACTGCCTACGCTCACAAGCGGGAATTTAGGCATCATGCCCATGATAGGCTTACCATTGGAATCAGACAGAATCTGGCCCTGCATCTTCTCTGCATTGCGCTTGGCTGCCCAATAACTGGCAAGGGAGATGACACCTGAAAGGAAAAACAAAACACCGATGGCGATGGTTATCCAGGTGACAGTCTGCTCACGATATTGGATGAGCAGGACTCCTACGATGATGGCGCATACTGCGCGGAATATTGAACTGTGTATTACCTTCATACTAAAACTGATTTTGTTATTTCGGGGCAAAGTTACGAAAGAAATCCGAAACTAGCAAGAAGTTTTTTATATAAACTTAAATTATTGCTATATTTAACGCTAATTATTGCTATATTTAACGCAAATTATTTGTTGGTCTCGATAGAAAGCCGTAATTTTGTAAGCAAAATAAGAATCATGATGTCTTGGAAAGAGACTTAGTGAAAGTAAAAACTATGTCTGGAGTATAGACTTAGGAAAAGTAAAAACTCATTTTTGATATAGACGGAAAAAGTAAAGACAATGACAAAATTATATTTGGTGCGCCATGGTGAAACGGTGGATAACAAGGCGCAAATTATGCAGGGACAAACACCGGGAAAACTCAATATGAAAGGTATTGAGCAGGCTGAGGAAGTGGCCAGGAAAATGGAGGGTACGCCTATCGATGTTTTCGTATCGAGCGATCTCTATCGCAGTATACAGACCTGTGAAATTATCGCCGGCTCGCATCCCGTTGTCACCACTCCCTTGCTCAGAGAGCGTGATTGGGGCGATTTTACGGGTAAATTCATCCCTGACCTGCCGAAGGATCCAAAGGATTGGCCGGACAACATAGAGACGCTGGAAAAGATGAAATCAAGAGCCCAGAATTTCCTTACCTGGCTCAAGGTTACTTATCCTGATCAGACCGTTCTTGCTGTGGGGCATGGCATCATCAACAAGGCTATCCAGAGTGTTTATTATAAACGTCCGATGAACCAGATAGAGAAAATGGCGAATGCTGAGGTCAGAGTCCTTATTCTTTAAGTGAAGAGTGAAGAATTCAATTGCTTCGCTAATCATAAAGTTCAAAGTATCAAAAGTTCTAAGTATAATTCAAAGTATCAAAGAATATGAATAAAATTGCTCTTATTACAGGCGCAACAAGCGGTATTGGCGAAGGTTGTGCACGTCGTTTTGCCCGTGGCGGCTATAACCTGATTCTTACAGGTAGAAACACGGGAAAGTTGGAAATCCTGAAGAAAGAACTCGAGGCTGAGGGCGTTGAGGTGCTTGCCTTGGCTTTCGATGTGCGTAACCGTGAAGCTGCCAAGAAAGCGGTGGATTACATCCCTGAGGAGTGGCGCAATGTGGATGTGCTTATCAATAATGCGGGACTCGCACGTGGATTGGAACCTGAATATGAGGGCGATTTTGAAGATTGGGACCAGATGATTGATACCAATATCAAGGGACTCTTAACCATGACGCGCCTGATTGTACCTGGTATGGTGGAGCGTAATCATGGTCATGTAATCAATATAGGTAGTGTGGCGGGTGATGCTGCTTATGCGGGAGGTAATGTATATTGTGCTACCAAAGCGGCTGTAAAGGCTATTACAGACGGCTTGCGCATTGATGTGGCACATACGAAAGTGCGTGTTACCAATGTGAAACCGGGCTTGGTTGAAACCAACTTCTCTAACATCCGTTTCCATGGTGACCAGAACCGCGCAGACAACGTTTACCGCGGTATAGAACCTCTAAATGGCGATGATATAGCTGATGTAGCCTTCTATGCTGCAAGCGCTCCAGAACACGTGCAAATAGCTGAGGTCCTGGTTCTTGCTACGCATCAGGCTAACGGAACCGTGATACACCGTGACTAGTTTATAGTTGATAGTTTATAGTTTACAGTTGATAGTTTATAGTTTACAGTTGATAGTTTATAGTTTATAGAGGCTGCGCCGTTGAACAAGATTGTCAAAGCGGTTTATGCTATAAACTATAAACTATTAATTATTAACTATTATTAATGATGTGGCAAAGCTGATTGATATCAGATTCGAATGAATCGCGATTGATTGCTTTTGCCCGCATTCCAGACTTGTAGTTATAGATGGTCTGGGTGGAGTAATGCAGCAGGGTGGCAATCTCCTGGCTGTCGGTTACACCCAGTCGCATCAGGGCAAAGATGCGAATCTCAGTAGTCAGGTCGTGCGTAGTAGGAACTTCCATTTGACATTCTGGCAGCAGGAGCTTGTTCAACTCAGTAACGAAACCCGGATACAACTCCATGAATGCCTTGTCGAACCGGTTGTAGAACATCTGTGATTCCTCTTCTTCCAATTTATGGGTGTTGAGACTCTTCAGCAAATCGGCGGTCTGGTTTGCCTTGATCTTACGGCTTACCAGTTTGCGATAATCTGATAACTTGCTGATATAAGCCGCACTGATGTCCATAAAGAGGCGCATGTAGGTCTCTCGCTTGATATTGGTCTCTATCAGCTGCTGGTTCAGTTCGGTGAGCTGTGCATTCATCTCTTTCTGCTTCTCGTTCTGTTCTTCAATCTCAGCCTTGTTTTTCTTCAGCCTGTTCTTCTGTCGGTTGTTGACTAAGGAGAGAATGAGGATGATGACCAGCGCTATGCTTACACCAATGAACCCCCAAAGAAAGCGGGTACGAGAGCGCTCGGCAGCCTGCTGGTTGGCTGAAGCGATGACTGGAAGGATGTTCGAAATCTCCATCATGCGCAGTTGGTTGTTGAAGAACTGTGCATCTTCCATCGTGTGCTGGATATATTTGGCAGCTCTCTTACTGTTGCTCGCATCCTTTTTAAAGATGTAGTAGGCTAGCTTTTGAAGCGCAACAGTTTCTTTGAGTTGGCACAATCCATCGCTCACGGATGCCTCTACGAGAAATTCCTCGTAAAGGTCGAATTTGCCGGTTTTTTTGTAATATCTGGCTATACCATAAGCTGACATGGCATGGATACGGGATTTGGCTGGCGACATCTTCAGTGCCTTCAGATAATAGTTGAGCGATTCCTTGCTGGTAGGGTTGTGGAGATAGGCGTATTCGCCCATGAGATACTGATAGAAGACGTTATGCTTATTGTTTTCGTTGAAACTCTGTATCAGAAGGGTCATATAATGTTTCTTCTGGGCACGGAATTCTTCGGCGTAATCTGAGTTCTTGGAGTATGATTCCCAATAGCTGTAGAGCCAGGCGTATGTGAAGTAATAGTATAGCTTCAACTGGTATGGCATCTCATCAGGATTGAGAGATTTGAGTATGTTTTCTGCTTTGCTATAAAAACCCCTTACCGAAAGTATTGACGCCTGGTTTATCTGGTTGCGTAAGATATAATAGGTGTTATGACATTTTTCTGCCAATTCAAGCCCCTGTTTCATATATGCGTATGCTGAATCGTAGCGGTAAGCGCTATAGGCATGATATATGCTGTCAAGAAACAGTAGTCGGGTTTGGTTGTCTTCAGCTTCATAAGCTTGCCGCTTCAGATGTTTCAATTCCTTTTCCTTGATTCCCTGATAATATTGGTCGTTTTCAATCATCTTGTCAATACGATCCAATAAAGTCTTCTCGTCCGTTTTGCCTTGAGCAGCCAATGGCATAGTAAGCAAAAGAAGTAAATATATAAGTAGTTTCATCTTTAATGCTTCTTTATAATTATAATAAAATTGTCTTTTAAATGTTATTTTTGTCCTTTTGTCCGTTTTGTGGTGCAAAGATACAAATTTCCTTTCATATAATGCCATTTACTTTAGATAAAAATAGTTAATATATTAAAGCGTCTGATTCTTAATGAGTTATCTGTTTCTTTGGTAGGCTGATTTTTTACCAAAATACTACTTAGATATACAACTTTGAAAAAAATGATATAACTTTGCAAACGAAATCAGAAAACAGTAGTTTTAATGGTTTAATTACCACTTCAAGTCTTCTAAAAGTATTTAATGATAAGAAAATTCCTTTTGTTGATTTAGTATGTTGATTTAAATAGGAAAACAGGTTTAGTTTATATTAGGGAAAAAAGGATTGGTAATAGACTAGGCTACTTGATGATTCAAGTTTGCCCTTAAAGGCAAAGCTTATCTATTATGTTTTAGGGAAAACCGCCATGCTTTTGTGAAAAAGTGTGGCGGTCTTTGTTTAATATATGTTAGTTTCTTCTCTTTTCTTTTTCTTTTCTTTGGTCAACTCAAATTATTTTTTTACCTTTGCCACATATTTATATATAGATGAATGGATTTATATATATAGGTAGTAGGAAATAGATTTCGAGAGAAAATATCAGTTTTCTTCATGTGTAGAGGGAAATGGTAAGTAGACTTTAAAATATTATATTGAATAAAATATTAAAACAATGAATATATTAGTAACAGGCGCTAATGGTCAATTGGGACATGAAATGCAAATCTGTGCCCAAAAAAGCAATCACAAGTTTGTCTTCACCGATGTGGCTGAAGGCTATGAAAAACTGGATATCACCAATCTTGACGCTATCCGAGAAAAGGTGAGGGAGAATGATATTCAGGTAATTGTTAACTGCGCTGCTTATACCAACGTAGATAAGGCTGAAACAGATTACGATCTGGCTAATCTGCTCAACAACACTGCTGCGGGAAATTTGGCACAGGCTATGAAGGAGGTAGATGGTACTTTGATTCATGTATCTACCGACTATGTTTTTCAGGGCGATAAGAATATACCTTGCCGTGAAGATTGGGAAACGAATCCTTTGGGGGTATATGGTAAAACGAAACTTGCAGGCGAAAAGAGTATTGAAGCTACTGGATGCAAGCATATCATCATCCGTACAGCATGGCTCTACTCGCAGTGGGGTAAGAACTTCGTGAAGACCATGCAGAGTCTCACGGCAAGCCACGACACCCTGAAGGTGGTCTTCGACCAGGTGGGTACTCCAACTTACGCTGGCGACCTGGCTGCTGTCATCTCACATATCATCGAAACTGACCAGTTGGATAAGACGGGCATCTACCACTTCTCTAATGAGGGTGTCTGCTCTTGGTTTGATTTCGCTAAGATTATCTGCGAACTGAGCGGAAATACCTGCGATATACAGCCTTGCTACAGCGAGGAGTTCCCTAGTCCAGTGAAGCGTCCTCACTTCTCTGTACTTGACAAGAGTAAGCTGAAGCAGACTTTCGGATTCAAGGTGCCATACTGGACTGACAGTTTGAAGAAGTGCATCGCTGAATTGGCGGCAGCAAAATAATTATTAATTATAAATTATAAATTATTAATTGAAATGAAGAATATCATTATCACGGGCGGTGCTGGTTTCATTGGCTCACACGTAGTAAGACTTTTCGTGAACAAATATCCTGAGTATCACATCATCAACCTCGACAAGTTGACATACGCAGGCAACCTGGCTAACCTCAAGGACATCGAGGACAAGCCTAACTATACTTTCGTTAAGGGTGATATCTGCGATTTCGACCTGATGTTGAAACTGATGCAGGACTACAAGGTGGATGGCATCATTCATCTCGCTGCCGAGAGCCATGTAGATAGAAGTATCAAGGATCCATTCACTTTTGCTCATACCAACGTGATGGGTACCCTGTCTCTGCTCCAGGCTGCCAAGATTTACTGGGAGAGTCTTCCTGAGGTTTACGAGGGCAAGCGCTTCTACCACATCTCTACTGATGAGGTTTACGGTGCATTGAAGATGACTCATCCTGAGGGTATTCCTGCTCCTTTCACCACCAAGGCATCAAGCGGTAAGAACCACGAGGCTTACGGCGAGGAGTTCTTCGTAGAGACTACCAAGTACAATCCTCACTCTCCATACTCAGCATCTAAGGCAAGCTCAGACCACTTCGTCCGTGCTTTCCACGATACATACGGTATGCCTACCATCGTGACCAACTGCTCTAACAACTACGGTCCATACCAGTTCCCTGAGAAGTTGATTCCGTTGTTCATCAACAATATCCGTCATCGCAAGCCATTGCCAGTATATGGTAAGGGTGAGAATGTGCGCGACTGGTTGTATGTAGTAGATCATGCCCGTGCCATCGATATGATTTTTCACAAGGGTAAGATAGCCGAGACCTATAACATCGGCGGTTTCAACGAGTGGAAGAACATTGACATCATCAAGGTGGTAATCAAGACTGTTGATAGATTGCTCGGCAGAAAGGAAGGCGAGGATATGGATCTCATCACTTATGTAACAGACAGAAAGGGTCACGATATGCGTTATGCCATCGACTCTAGAAAGTTGCAGAAGGAACTCGGCTGGGAGCCATCTCTCCAGTTTGAGGAGGGTATCGAGGAAACCGTGAAATGGTATCTCGATAACCAGGAATGGATGGATAACGTAACATCGGGTGATTACCAGAAGTATTACGATAATATGTATTCAAACCGATAATAGCTTTTGGAGTAATCGGAACATGTTTTTATTGTAACCGGTGCATGTCTCTATTGTAACCGGTGCAAGAGATTCTGTTTTGTATATTGAATCAGGAGTCCTGTATTTGTTTATAACAGCAAATGCAGGACTTTTTTGGTTTTATGGCAATTAAAATGCAGTAAATATATTATTATTTCTTAATTTTTTATGCTTTATGTCGAAGAAAACTGAAAACTAGAAAATATTTTTCTATCTTTGCAGCCTTAATGATATATAAAAGAAACAGATATGAAGAAAATAATAAAATCAGGCATCGTTATGGCGGTTGCTACTTTGTCGTGCCTTCCCGTTAAGGGACAGGAAAAGGTGGTTCCTTTTAAATATGGTAATATGGACCACTGGGTAATCAGGAATATCAAAGAATCAGGCATTATTGGAGGAAATCAGAAAAAAGTTTATGCCGTTGGACCTAATATGACTATCAATGGTAATATTCCTTATACCAATAAGGGTGGTTCGCCTTGGGGTTCCTCTAATGTCCTGGCACATGTATCGGGCATCTATAAGACGAATAACTCTGTGTTTCGTGATAAACATGGTAGTGGATATTGTGCCAAACTGGTAACCCATATTGAGAAAGTAAAAGTGCTGGGACTCATCAATATCAAGGTCTTGGCTGCCGGTTCTCTCTTTCTGGGTGATGTTCGTGAGCCGATAACAAGTACTAAGGATGGTCCTAAAGCCATCAATTGGGGTATACCATTCACCGCACGTCCTAAGGCTTTGCGCTTTGATTATAAGACTTCTTTTCCTAATGCAGCCAATCGTATCAAGCAGAATGGATTTAGCGGAGCCTCTACGGTTGCAGGTCGAGATCATGCTATAGCTGTGCTCTATCTGCAGAAACGGCATGAAGATGCTAAGGGAAATATAACAGCTAAACGTGTGGGTACGATGGTAGTCAGATTCGGAAAGAGTACCGATAGATGGGTGGAAGATGCTACCTATACAATCCATTATGGCGATATCCGCCACATGGCAGGTTATCAGGCTGCTACTATGGGACTGCGATCCACTGACTATGCCCGTAACAGCAAGGGTAAGAGCGTGCCGGTAAAAGAAGTAGGATGGGCGAGTGCTAACGAAACACCTACTCATCTGATTCTTCAGTTCTCCTCATCCGATGGTGGAGCCTATATCGGAACTCCAGGCAATACCTTGTGGATTGATAATGTAGCATTGGTGTATTAAAATAATAAAATCGACAAAATGAAGCATATTCTGACAATACTTATTATGATGTTGGCATTGGGCAGCTATGCCTCTGAGCCTTCTGTAACCGATAGTATCTCATCTGCAGAGAAGGTGGATACGATGGCTTTACATGCCGGAAAATCATGGGTGAACCGGATTCTTGACTACTTTAATGATTCCAACAAAAACAAGAAGCATAAGCGTTTCGATTTTAGTGTGATAGGTGGTCCTCATTATGCCTCTGATACCAAGTTTGGATTGGGATTGGTGGCAGCAGGACTATACCGTACTGATCCGAATGACAGTATTCTTCCTCCTTCTAATGTCTCGCTTTATGGTGATGTCAGTTCTGTAGGTTTCTATATGTTGGGTGTCCGTGGTAACCATATTGCTCCTAAAGGAAGATATCGCATCGATTATCACCTTTATTTCTATTCTTTTCCCTCTGATTTTTGGGGAATAGGCTATGAGATGGGCGATAACGATGCCAATAAGAGTGACATGAAGCGTTGGCAGGCTCAGGCTGAAGTTAGCTTCCTGTTTCGTGTAGCAGATAATTTCTATATCGGACCGATGGCGAGTTATGACTATGTAATAGGTAAACATATTGAGCATCCGGAATTACTGCAAGGCATGGATCAGCATACTTGGAATGTTGGAGCTGGTGTTTCTCTGGTATATGATAACAGAGATAATCTTACAAATCCACATCGTGGTATCTATCTGAATATCAATCAGATGTTCAGACCTGGATTTATGGGAAATGATTATGCTTTCAGTACGACTGCATTTCGTTTTGATGCCTATCAGCGACTGGGTAAGGGAACGGTTCTTGCCGAGGACATTGGGGCTAACCTCAACTTTGGTAATCCTTCGTGGGGAATGATGGCTGAATTGGGTGGTACTCATTCCATGCGTGGCTATTATGAAGGCCGTTATCGCGATAAACATTCTCTGGAAGCTACGGTTGAGTTGCGCCAACATGTATGGAAGCGTAATGGCATCGTAGTGTGGGTTGGAGCAGGAACCATCTTCCCAAAATTCTCGGCATTGCGCTCTAAACAGATTTTGCCGAATGCCGGTGTAGGTTATCGCTGGGAATTTAAGAAGAATGTGAATGTACGTCTGGATTATGGATTCGGTAAGTCGGGTCAGTCTGGTTTTCTCTTCAATATCAATGAAGCGTTTTAGTAATAATGCTCTTTATGTAGTTTGATAATGCTCTTTAAAGTGTTAATGAATAAGTAGAATGAACAGTTTTACGGATATATATAATAAGGTGGTGTTGCCTATATATAATAAGGTGTCATCGGGCGCATTCCTTTACGGGTATGCTGTGGTAGCATTGTTGTTGCCTAATATAGCTCTGTGCTATACCGAATGTCTGGCTCCTTGGGCTTGTGGTGCCAATGTGTTGCTGCCTTTGGCACTCTACATGTGGTTCTTTTCGTTAACCAGATGCCCGGGTAAGATGATCTGGTGGGCTTTTCTTTTTGTTTTTTTCGCTGCCTTCCAACTGGTATTGCTTTATCTCTTCGGGACGGGAGTGATAGCGGTAGATATGTTTCTGAATCTTGTAACTACCAATCCTGGCGAGGTGAAGGAACTGCTTGGTAATCTGTTGCCTGCTGTGGTGGGTGTTTTTGTGGTTTATCTTCCTTTGCTGGTTCTGGCTATTGTCAATATCAGCAAGAAAGGGATGATAGTGGTTCAACTCCAGCATCGAGTGCGTCGTTGGGCTTTGGAGATAGCTGCTGTCGGTTTATTCTGTCTGCTGGCTTGCTATGTGGCTGTAGATGATTATCGCTTGCGCAACCAGCTTTATCCTGTTAACGTTTGCTATAATCTCTATCTTGCTTTCGAGCGTGATGCGGCTTCAGAGAATTACAGGGAGGCAAGCAGGAATTTCAGGTTTGATGCCAGGAGCGAGCACGATGCTGAGGCTCCCGAGGTGTATGTGATGGTGGTGGGAGAGACGGCGAGAGCCCACAATTTCAGTCTCTATGGCTATCCGCGCGATACCAATCCTTTGCTTTCCAAGACTCCTGGAATCATAGCTTTTCCCGATGCTACAACCCAGAGTAATACTACGCATAAGAGTGTTCCTATGCTCCTGTCGGCTGCATCAGCAGAGGATTTCGAACGTCTCTTTCATGAGAAAGGTATCCTGGCTGCTTTCAGGGAGGCGGGATTTCATACCGTATTTATCAGCAATCAGCTGCCTAATCATTCTTTTATTGATTTCCTTGGCGAACAGGCTGATGAACATTACTTCCTGAAGGAAGGTGCTTCTGCAAAAGATAATCATTATGATAGTGATTTGTTGCAGAAGTTGGATGGGATATTGCCTGCGGCAGATGCTTCTTCATCCAAGCAATACCGTTATCGGAAACTCTTCGTGGTACTTCATACTTATGGTTCTCACTTTAATTACCAGGAGCGCTATCCCCGTAATTTCGCTTTCTTTAAACCTGACAGTAAGAGCGAAGCGAAGCCGGGGAACCGGCGTGACCTGCTGAATGCATACGATAATACCATCCGGTATACCGATTATATCCTGCATGGTATCGTAGAACGTCTGCAGAAATGGGAGAAGACTCAGGCAAGGACGGATGGGGTATATAGCCAACCTACATCAGCGATGCTCTATACCAGCGACCATGGAGAGAATATCTTTGATGATGACCGTCGTCTCTTTCTGCACGCCGCCCCGAAGGCATCTGATTATGAGCTGCATGTTCCTTTCATCATCTGGACATCAGATGGTTATGGAAAACAATATCCGGGAATACTGAAAACTTTGTCTGGTCATCGTACCCAACAGGTACAGACGAGTCTTTCGGCTTTTCATACGATGTTGGGGATAGGAGGCATCCTGACCCGTTATCGCCAGGATGAATATTCTGTGGCAAGTGAGAAGTATCATCCTGTGAAGTTGCTTTATCTGGATGATCATGATGAAGCGATTCCACAGGAAGATGCCAAATATTAGCATCTGATTTTAAGCGTAAACGCGCTCTTTGTGTAAAATACATGAAAAGAGTTTTCGTAAATGTCAATTATTTGCGAAAACTCTTTGTCGTATCTATAATTTGCTGTATCTTTGCAGCCGGATTTAGATAATAATAAAAATACAGTTGTTATGGAACCAACTCGAAAAATCGAAAAGGTAGGCATGCGCAACCTTCGCATGGAGGATTACGATCAGCTTGCCAAGTCGTTTAAGCGTATTTACGCAGACTCAGATGTATTCTGGACAAAAGAACAGATTAAGAAACTCATTACTATCTTTCCTGAGGGACAGGTGGTTATTATCGTTGATGATAAGATTGTGGGCTGTGCGCTCTCTATCATCGTCAATTATAATATGGTGAAGGGCGATCATACCTATGCTCAGGTTACGGGTAATGAAACCTTCAATACCCACGATCCTAATGGAAACATTCTTTACGGCATCGAGGTATTTATCCACCCTGATTATCGTGGTTTGCGCCTGGCTCGCCGTATGTATGAGTATCGCAAGGAACTCTGCGAGAAGCTCAACTTGAAGGCTATCATGTTTGGCGGTCGTATACCAAACTATCACAAGTATGCCGATAAGATGCGCCCTAAGGAGTATATCGAGCATGTAAGAAACCGTGAAATCTATGACCCGGTTCTTACCTTCCAGCTTTCCAACGACTTCCATGTACGCCGTGTGATCCGCAACTATCTTCCTAGCGATGAGGAGAGCGAACACTGCGCCACCCTCTTGCAGTGGGATAACATCTATTATCAGCCACCTACGGATTCTTATGTAGACCGCAAGCCAACCGTAAGAATCGGATTGGTACAGTGGCAGATGCGCCCATATGCTTCGGTGGATGACCTCTTCGAACAGGTTGAGTTCTTCGTAGATTCCGTGAGCGATTACAAGAGCGATTTCATTCTCTTCCCTGAGTATTTCAATGCGCCTTTGATGGCTCGTTTCAACGACTTGGGTGAGGCGCAGAGCATCCGAAAGATGGCGCAGTATACCGAAGAAATCCGTGACCGTTTCCGCGAACTTGCCATCAGTTACAACATCAATATCATCACGGGTAGTATGCCTTATCTCAAGGACGATTCCCTCTATAATGTGGGCTTCCTCTGCCGCAGAGATGGTAGCGTGGATATGTATGAAAAGATTCATGTTACACCAGATGAGCAGAAGTGCTGGGGATTGAGTGGCGGTAGCCATATCCAGACCTTCGATACCGATTGCGGTAAGATTGGTATCGTTATCTGCTATGATGTGGAGTTCCCTGAGTTGTCAAGATTAATGGCTGAGGATGGCATGCAGATTCTCTTCGTTCCATTCATGACCGATACCCAGAATGCTTACTCTCGAGTAAGAGTCTGTGCCCAGGCGCGTGCTATCGAGAACGAGTGCTATGTAGCCATTGCGGGTAGTGTGGGCAACTTGCCACGTGTTCACAACATGGATATCCAGTATGCCCAGAGTGCCGTATTCACCCCTTGCGACTTTGCTTTCCCTAACGATGGCAAGCGTTCTGAGGCAACACCTAATACCGAGATGATTCTCGTATCGGATGTTGACTTGAACCTCTTGAATGAGCTTCATACCTACGGTGCTGTAAGAAATCTTCGCGACCGCCGCAAGGATCTGTATGAATTGAAACAGAAGAAGTAAGTGGCAAGAAAAATTTAACATTTAACATTCAACACTTAACATTTAAATAAAGTGTATAAGATAGAAATCTCGGAGCGCACGCTCCACTTCAAGCAGCCGGCAGGCACGTCTCGTGGGGTTTATACCACGAGACACAGTTATTATCTCACTCTCACCTCTGACGAAATGCCGGGGGTAGAGGGAGTGGGAGAGTGTGCTACGCTCCCTGATCTCAGTTGCGATGCCAAACCGGAATATGAGATGACCCTGCGACAGGTTTGTCAGATGGTAGAGCAGATGGGACGCATTCCTTACGATATGATTCGTGCTTATCCAAGCATCACTTTCGGCCTCGAAACCGCCTTCGCTTCGTTCTTTGATGCAGCAAAGAAGAAGCTGGGGGCAATGAATCTGTCTGAGGGAAAGACTTCTGTCGAAATACTGAAGGAGGAGGGAGTCTCTGTTCCTATGGGAATGGAGAATCTTGTCAATCTTTTCGATTCTCCTTTCGGAAGAGGTGAAGAAGGTATCACAATCAATGGTTTGGTGTGGATGGGAACCTATGAGGAGATGCTGGCTCGGTTGGAGGAAAAACTCCAGGCGGGTTTTCATTGCGTGAAACTGAAGATTGGTGCCATCGATTTCTTCAAGGAACTCGATCTCATCAAGCGCATCCGTGATGTGTATACCAAGGAGCAGGTTGAATTGCGTGTAGATGCCAATGGTGGCTTCTTGCCGGAGAATGCAATGAGCCAGCTGGAGGCTTTGGCTAAATATGACATTCATTCGATTGAGCAGCCTATCAAGCAGCATCAGTGGCCTAAGATGGCTCAACTTTGTCGCGAAACACCGCTTCCTATCGCCCTAGACGAGGAACTGATTGGTGTGAATGTCCGGAGTATGAAGCAGGCTTTGCTCGATACCGTCCGTCCTCAGTATATCATCCTCAAGCCTTCACTTCATGGTGGAATCTATGGATGCAACGAGTGGATAGAACTGGCTAACCAGCGTGGTATCGGCAGTTGGATTACTTCTGCTCTTGAGAGTAATATCGGTCTGAATGCTATTGCTCATTATGCAGCTAAAGTATATGGTCCTAATGTCAAGATGCCGCAAGGCTTGGGCACCGGACAGCTCTTTACTGATAATATACCGATGCCTTTGGAGATTCGTGGTGACAAACTGTTTGTAGTAAAATGACTTTAGAAGATTTTCTTTCAGAATGGAATAACGGTAGCGACCGGGTGCTTGTTCATACCAGTGGCTCCACGGGAAAGCCCAAGCCGATGATGGTAGAGAAGAAGCGAATGCTCAACTCAGCCCGCATCACTTGTGATTTCTTGGGTTTGAAGCCTGGCGACAGAGCCCTGTTGTGCATGCCGCTCGATTATATTGCAGGTAAGATGGTGGTGGTGCGGAGTATAGAGCGCCATCTCCATCTTATTTCTGTTTGCCCAAGTGGGCATCCTTTGAAAGATGTAAATGAAGAGATTACCTTCGCTGCGATGGTCCCGATGCAGGTTTATAACACCCTACAGGTTCCTGAAGAGCGGGCTCGTCTCTGCCGTATCAGGCATCTTATTATCGGTGGCGGAGCCATAGATGAGGCTCTCGAACAGAAACTGAAAGCTCTTCCCGGCGATATTGCCATCTGGAGTACCTACGGAATGACCGAAACGCTCTCGCATATTGCCCTGAGAAGAATTAATGGTGATGAGGCCAGCGAATGGTACCAGCCTTTCGATAGTGTGAAAATCAGTCAGACCGATGAAGAATGTCTGGTGATAGATGCTCCGCAAGTCTGTGCTGAACCCCTGGTAACGAACGATATTGTGGAAATAGAATCCTATATATATAATAAGGTGGAAAAACTCCGTTTTCGCATCAAAGGCAGAAAAGACAATGTGATTTGCAGCGGAGGCATCAAGATTCAGATAGAAGAGGTTGAAACCCTTTTGAAGCCTTATCTCGAAAAACCTTTCATGATAGCCAAGAAGAAAGACGGGAAGTTTGGAGAAATTGCTGTCCTCTTGACGGAAGATGAGGATATGGAAAAAATAGAGGCGACTGTTCGCCGCCTCTTATCTGATCATAAATATTGGATTCCTAGAGAATACCTTCATGTAAACCAGCTCCCGCTTACCGAAACCGGAAAGCCGAAGCGCTCTATCTTTCTTTAAAGGGATTCTCTGAAGAAAGATTCTTTAGCTGAATTATCCTTCTCTGAAGAAATCGAGTGCTTCCTTGATCTCTTCTGTCGTAGCTGTCTGGTTGATACGGATATCGCCTATGCCGCCCAGCATCGTGAAGTTGATGATGCCATTCTGGTTCTTCTTGTCATGATGCATCAGCTCGATGAGCTCATCATAGTCATCGCAGGTAATATCCAGTGTACCATAGAATTCCTTGATGAAGTTTACGGTCTGGCGCATCTTCTCTGTAGGGAATCCGGTTTTGGCAACACTCAGATAGAGTTCTGGAATCAGACCGAATGCCACCGCGTAACCATGCAGGATAGGCTTGCGCTTCAAAGCCCAGCTCTCGAATGCATGACCGAAAGTATGGCCCAGGTTCAGCGCCTTGCGGATGCCCTGCTCGTGAGGATCCTGCTCTACAATGCGCTCCTTTACCTTCACGCTGTCGCCTACCATGCGCTGCAACTGCTTCAAATCAGGCTTGTCGAGGTCGAAACTTACCAGTTCTTCCCACATGGCTTCTGTAGAAATCAGACCGTGTTTCAACATCTCTGCATAGCCCGAACAGATGTTTTCTGCATCGAGCGTCTTCAGGAACTCTGTATCGAGAATAACGAACTTAGAATCGTTGAACACACCTACTTCGTTCTTCAGTCCGCCGAAGTTGATACCTGTCTTTCCACCTACCGATGCGTCTACCATAGCCAGCAGGGTGGTAGGGATATTGATAAAGTTGATACCTCTCTTAAAAGTGCTGGCAGCAAAGCCACCCAGGTCGGTTACCATACCGCCGCCCAGATTAATCATACAGGAGTGGCGTGAAGCACCTCCCTCCTGCAGTCCTTTCCATACCATCATCAGACTTTCGATGTCTTTATGGCTGTCGGTAGCCGGAATAGTGATGATATGGGCTTCCTTCATGCAGTAAAAATTCTGCAATACAGGCATGCATAGTTCCAATGTCGTAGTATCTGTAAGCACAAAAAGCTTGTCGTGCTCACACTCAGAAAGTGCACTTACCAGTTCGCTTTCCAGTTGGGTTGATATGATTACTCTTTGTTCCATAACATTCTAACGTATTAATTTTTGTGCAAAGATACACTAAAATGGAGACAATACAAAAAAAAAGTTGCTAAATTTGCGTTTTTTATCTCAGAATGCATTAAACCTTGGTGTATTTAACGCGTCAAAACAATCGAGTAACAAAAATGATAATAGAATATCATAGCGATTATGTGTGAAAACACTCATAGTTGGAAATAATAACAAATTAAAAATAGAATGAAAAAATCGATTCTGACGATGCTGCTGCTGTTGATGGCAATAGCATCCTTTGCTCAACAGCGACTGATATCCGGTCAGATTACCGACCGCGATACCAAGGAGGCCATTGAGCAGGTAACTGTTCAATTGCTTAAGAGCGACAGCACGTATGTAGCTGGTGCCATCAGCAATGAGAACGGACTCTTTCATGTCGCTGCTCCGGCAAATGGCAAATATCTGCTCAAGATTTCGAGTGTAGGATATAAGTCTACCGTGAAGCGTATCCAAATTTCTGATAACAAGAATCTGGCTATGGGTAAGATTGTGCTGGGTGCTGAGGCTATCATGCTGAAAGGCGCAGTGGTAACAGCCATGGCTCAGAAGGTAACCCTGAAGGAGGATACTTTCGTGTACAATTCTTCTGCCTATCGCACACCGGAAGGTTCTGTAGTAGAGGAACTCGTAAAGCGTCTGCCGGGTGCAGAGGTGAGCGATGATGGTACTATCAAGATTAATGGTAAGGAGGTAAAGAAGATTCTGGTAGACGGCAAGGAGTTTATGACCGGCGATACCAAGACTGCCTTGAAAAACCTGCCTACCAGCATCATCGAGAAAATCAAGGCATACGATGAGAAGAGTGATCTCTCTAAGGTGACCGGTATTGATGATGGTGAGGAGCAGACCGTGCTCGACTTCGGTGTGAAGAAGGGTATGAACAAGGGTTTGATTTCCAACATCGACCTGGGCGTGGGCAACAAGAGCCGCTACAATATGCGTGGCATGGGCGGTTATTTCAATGATAACAACCGATTCATGCTCTTTGCCAATGCCAATAACACCAGCGACCGTGGTTTCGGAGGCGGTGGCCCTGGCAGAGGTTTCGGAGGTGCTAACGGTTTGAATGCCAGTAAGATGATAGCCGCCAACTACAATTACGAACTGAAGGATAAATTCAAGTTCAATACTTCACTTCGCTGGAATCACAGCGATGGCGATATTTGGAGCCGTCGTTCCAGCGAGAACTTCATGGGTAGCAGCTCTTCGTTCAGCAACAGCTTGACTCAGAATTTCTCTCGCAGCAACAGCTGGAATGGTAACATCCGCTTGGAGTGGATGCCTGATTCCATGACCAATATCCTCTTCCGTCCTTCCATCTCCTGGAGTACCAGCGATGGATTGAGTGGCAGCCAGTCGGCTTCTTACAACAAGGATCCTTATACCATTACCACCAAAGACCCTCTTTCTGAAGAAGGTATTGAGGAGTTGGACAAGGCTGAGGCTATGGTGAACAGTCAGTTGACTAACGGAATCACCTATTCTGATAATAACAATATCAGGGGTATGCTGCAGGTGAACCGCAAGTTGGGCAACAAGGGACGTAACATCACCTTCCGTGTGGATGCCAAATATACGGATAATGACAGCAAGAGCATCTCGCTCAACAATGCCAAACTCTATCTCGTACAGACAGCGGAGGGTAAGGATTCTACTTATCAGACCAACCGCTATAACCTGACTCCTTCGAAGAATTACAGCTATGCGGGCCAGTTGACCTATAGTGAGCCACTCTGGAAGGCAACCTTCCTGCAGTTCAGCTATAAGTTTACTTACAGCTACTCCAAGAGCGACCGCAGCACCTACGATTTCAGCAAGTATGCTATGAGTGGTGATCAGGAGTACCGTGGTTGGGATAGTTACCTGAATCCGTTTGCCGGTCATCTCGAAGATTACAAGGATGATGATCAGAGCCGTTTCTCTGAGTATCGCAATTACAATCACGATATCCAGGTGATGATGCGATTCGTCCGTCAGAAGTATAACTTGAACTTCGGTGTGATGGTTCAGCCACAGCAGTCGAAGTATATTCAGGATTATCAGGGCGTGCATGTAGATACCGTTCGCAATGTGGTGAATGTGAGTCCAACGCTCGATTTCCGCTATCGCTTCTCAAAGATGAGCAACCTGCGCGTGAACTATCGTGGTACTACCTCGCAGCCAAGCATCTCTCAGTTGCTTGATATCACAGATAACAGCGACCCGCTGAACATCTCGAAGGGTAACCCTGGCTTGAAGCCATCGTTCACCCAGAACTTCCGGTTGTTCTACAACAACTTCGTGCAGAACCATAACAAGGGTGTCATGACCTTCATCCACTTCTCTACCACCAACAATAGCATCAGCAACAAGGTGACCTACGATGAGAAGACTGGTGGTAGAATCACCCGACCTGAGAATATCAATGGCAACTGGAATGTGATGGGAGCCTTTATGTTCAACTGCTCTATCGATAGTGCTGGTGTATGGAACTTGAATACCGATACCTACTTGGGTTACAACAACTATGTAAGTTATCTGAGTCTCGACAAGCAGTCTGATTCCCAGAAGAATACCACCCGCAGTACTACTTGGAGAGAGCGCCTCTCTTTCAGCTATCGCAACAACTGGCTGGAGCTTTCGCTCGATGGAACATTGAATTATAACCATGCTACAAACAAGTTGCAGCCTAACAGCAACCTCAATACCTGGCAGTTCTCTTATGGTCCTAGCATGACGCTTACAGCGCCTTGGGGAACCAGCTTGAACTCAAGCCTCTCTATCAGCAGCCGCCGCGGTTATAGCGACAGCAGCATGAATACGGATGAGTTTGTATGGAATGCGCAGCTCTCTCAGGGTTTCCTGAAGGGCAAGCCTCTTACTATCATGCTGCAGTTCTACGATATTCTCCGCCAGCAGAGCACCTTCTCTCGTGCCATTTCTGCTACATCCCGTACGGATACGGAGTATAACGCCATCAACAGCTATGCGATGCTGCACGTGATTTACCGTCTGAATCTCTTCGGAGGCAAGGATGCCCGTAGGGGTGGACCTGAAGGTCCTGGTGGTCCCGGTGGTCCTGGTGGCCGTCCAAACTTCCATGGCCGTCCATTCAATGGCGGTTTTGGCGGTGGTCGTCCAGGCGGCAGAATGTTCTAGAAAACTTCTCTTGAAAACGAAGTAAGCTTCATTGGGCATTGAAGTAAGCTTCATCTGCGTATGAAACAGGCTTCATTTGCCTTTGAAGTAAGCTTCATTTAAAACGATAGTAAGCCTCACTTAATGTTTACGTGAGACTCATTTCAAATAGGTATGACGAGAAAAAAAGAAATCCCCGCTCTTCGTAATGAAGAACGGGGATTGTTATTTTGTCTTGTCAAGAGTCTTGATTAGAGCTTGAACTTGTAACCCAATGTAACCTGGAATACAGAGTTCTTGCTATCAGTGCCGTCCATAACCTTTGTTACACCGATGTTGTAGCGAGCATCCAGACAAACGTTCATGTACTCGTAAGAGATACCTACAGGAACTGAGAGGTCGAATGACTTGAATGTATCATCGAGGTTTTCAGAAACAGAAACCCCACCAGCCTTGGCTGTAACCTTGCTGCTTACCTTGAAACCTGGCTGAAGACCAGCCTTGAGAGCCAAACCCGGAGCTACGTAAACATTAGCGAGGATTGGAATGTTGAGATAATCGTTCTTGATAGTTGCTGAAGCTTTAACACCCTCTTCTTCTGCATCGCCCTTAGTTCCCTGCATAGAGTAGAGCAAACCAGCACTAAGACCGAACATAGGAGAAACGTGATACTCCAACTCTGCACCTGCCACTACACCTGCGCGAGTCTTTGAATCATCGAGGTCAGTCATGTCTGCGATGCTCAAACCTACCTTAGGCTGAATGGTGATGTCACCTGCATTGTACTGTGCGAAAGCACCTACTGAAGACAGCACCATAGCTGCCATAACGAATAATTTTTTCATAACTCTTTCAATTTATAAATTTAAAACTGTTAATATTCTCGTAGCTTTTGAAATAGTATGTTACTATAAAGCTGAAAATGAGGTAGCCATTTATCATGCCTTACCATCATCTTTCGGGTGCAAAGATAGGATTTTTTACAATAGAGTCCAAACAAATTAATGATTATTTGCTAAAATCGGGCGAAAAAATACGAAATTGTTACCAAATAGAATGTTTTTAGATTTTTTTTATCCCCGTTTTCTTGCATTGTTTCATAAAAAGTTGTATCTTTGCAAAGTAAAATGAATAGCGTATGGGATTAGAATTTGGAAAATGGTTAATGGACGTTGCCAAATATATACTGACGGCGCTCTTGCTTGCGACTTTTCTGGGGGATATGAATTCCGCAGGTACTATTATAGCTTCTATAGTTTTGATGTTAGGAATGCTTGGCATCGGATTGTGGCTGGTAAAGAAATCAAGTAATAATAATAAAAAGAGAAAGGAAAATAAATATGGATGCTCATGAACTTAATACTTGGCTTATATTAGGAACCCTTTTCTTGCTTTGTTTGGTAGGATTAGGAATCGGTATCTATGATACAATGAAGCAAAAGAAAGAAAAAAGCCTTTCGGCTTAAAAGGAAAATAATTATGACTACACAAGAAAACTCCCCCTATACTCTTTGAAGTGTAGGGGGAGTTTTATTTTATTCTTCATCCTCGTCCCAGTCTTCTTCGTCAAATCCAAACATGGCGGGATCTACGAAGGCGTCCAGGGCTCGGCGTTCTTTCTTTGTAGGGCGACCAGTGCCTCTTGCTCTATCTACGAATCCGCTGATGCGGCTCATCTCCAGGAGCTCGTATTGCTTAGGGTCGGTTACGTTTTTATAGACACCATACAGCATCTTGGCGCCTACGCGCTGCTCTATGCAGTCGAGAACCTCGAAAGAGTAGGTGATAGGGGCTTTCTTTACGCTCACCACATCGCCACGCTTGATGATGAAGGAAGGCTTTCTCGTTACACCTCCCACCATGACGCGGCCATTCTTACAGGCATCGGCAGCAATGCTGCGGGTCTTGTAAATGCGGGCAGCCCAGAGCCACTTGTCTATTCTTGCTGATTCTTTCATGATTACTTCTTTCCTAGCTTATTGTATTGGTTCATGGTGATGTCGATACCAGCCAATACGAAGCTCTTGATGATCTCTACACCCAGGTCGATGGCCGGCTGCAGCTGCTTCATGTCTTCCTCAGTATATTTGCCCAGCACCCAGTCTATCTGGCCGCCACGCGGATAATCGTTGCCGATGCCCATGCGCAGGCGGGCATAATTCTGACCGATAAGCTGCTGGATATGTCCCAATCCGTTATGGCCGCCGTTGCTGCCGTTCGCCTTCAGTCGGAAAGCACCCAGAGGCAGGGCTAGCTCATCGCTGATAACGAGCAGTCGGCTCTGGTCAATCTTTTCCTGATTCAGCCAATATCTTACCGCATTACCGCTGAGGTTCATGAATGTGGTAGGTTTGAGCAGGAAAATCTTTCTTCCCTTGAGCGTAGTCTCGGCTACGAAGCCATATCGCTTATCCTCAAAATGAATATTGGACGCTTTAGCAAAAGCGTCCAATACCATAAATCCTGTGTTGTGCCTGGTGCCGGCGTATTCATCGCCAGGGTTACCAAGCCCACAAATCAAATATTTATCCAATGTTTGATAATGCTTTACTCAGGTTCGTAAAATCTCTAGATGACTCAGTGATTAAGCCTCTGCATCATCAGCAGTCTGAGCTGCGAGCTGAGCGTTACGTGTCATCTTGATAGAGCAAACTACAACAGCCTTGCTTGTAGCCAACTCGAGACCCTCGAATGAGAGGTCACCTACCTTGATGCTCTTACCGATCTTCAACTCTGTAACATCGATATCGAGGTGCTCAGGGATAACCTGGTAAGGAGCTGTAACGTTGATCTTACGGATAGAGAGGTTCATACGACCACCATCACGTACACCCTGTGCAAGACCTGTCAACTTAACTGGAATACCGATAGTGATAGGCTTCTTGTCGTTAACCTCGTAGAAGTCAACGTGCAGAGGAGCGTCTGTTGTTGGGTGGAACTGAATCTCCTTCATGATAGCTGTGTGGCTCTCACCGTCGATGATGAGGTTGATAACGTATACATGAGGAGTGTAGATGATTTTACGCAACTCAGCGAATGGAACTGCGAATGACAAAGCCTCAGGAGCACCGTTCTCGCCCTTCTTCTCACCATAAAGGTTACATGGAATCAAACCTTCCTTACGCAATGTCTTAGAAGCTTTCTTGCCAAGGTCTGTACGCTTCTGACCTGTTACATTAATCTCTTTCATTTTGTGTTACTCTAAATTAAGTTATTAATAAAAAATGTGCCTTAACTCGCCATCACACGGATTAGCTTTGCTTAAAGCGGGTGCAAAATTACGAAAATTATTTGGAATGAGCAAACTTTTTATAGAAAAACATGTCCTACATGCAGAAAAATTAAGGAAAATACAATTTTTTGCTTAAATAAACTGAAATTTTTGCCCGTTTTCTTGTCTATTACCTATTTAATGTGTATTTTTGCAAGCGTATTAGGTAATTTAATAAATGAATCTTTTAAAAACATTAGAGAATGATTAATAGGGATTTGATAAGACGTAAGATTGTGCAGTTAACCTACGCATACTATCAAAACAGCGATCATAACATGGAGAACGCTGAGAAGGAGCTGATGTTTAGTCTCTCCAAGTCATACGATTTGTACAACTACATGTTGCAGCTCATCGTTGCCATCACCCAGGAGGCACGCAAGCGCTACGATGTAGATGTAGCTCGTGCCAAGAGAGAGGGTGAGCAGGAACCTTCACCACGTTTCGCATTCAATAAGTTCGCTCTGCAGCTCGAAGAGAACAAGATGCTGCTCGAATGGATAGATGTTAAGCATTCCAACTGGGATGAGGATATCGAAATGGTGCGCAAAGTGTATACTGCTATTACGTCTAGCGATCTCTATGCTGATTATGTCAGCGGTGCTATTGATGAGGAACTCGCCGATCTCGACGAGTACAGCCGCGACCGCGAGGTATGGCGCCGCATCTACAAGCAGTTCATCCAGAATAATGAAGATCTTGATGCATTCCTCGAGGAGAAGAGCCTCTACTGGAACGATGACAAGGATATCATAGATACTTTCGTATTGAAGACTATCAAGCGTTTCGACCCAGAAGCTAAGGCCAAGCAGGAATTGCTGCCAGAATACAAGGATGCTGAAGACAGAGAGTTTGCACGCAAGCTCTTCCGTGCTACCATCCTCAACTGCGATACCTACCAGCGCTATATGAGCGAGGCTTTGCGCAACTGGGATTTCTCACGTCTTGCCTATATGGATGTGATTATCATGCAGATTGCCATCGCTGAGGTGATGAACTTCCCTGGCATTCCGGCTACCGTCACTATCAACGAGTATGTAGACCTCGCCAAGGCATACAGCACTCCTCGCAGCGGCGGTTATGTTAACGGTATGCTCGACAGCATCTGCCGCGAGCTCATCAGCCGCAACCTCATCCAGAAGGAGATGCCTGAGCGCAAGCAGCATCAGCATGCACAGCACGGCGAACATGCCGGCAAACAGCGCCCAGACAACCAGCACCCAGCCGGCCATCGTCCGCGCATTCATCGCGCTCCGGGCAAGGGTGAGTAAATAACGGAGGCCTTTCTTACAGGTCACACCTTATTTATATATAGAACATAAAATAATAATAGATAATACTTTAACGACATGACAAATTTAGTATTGCAAGCAGCTGCCGGTGGTAGCAGCATGAGTTTTCTCATCATGATGGTAGCTATCTTCGCTATCATGTGGTTCTTTATGATCCGTCCTCAGCAGAAGAAGCAGAAGGAAATCCGCAAGTTCCAGAATGCTTTGGCAGAGGGTACCAAGGTGGTTACAGGCGGCGGTGTTTACGGCACTGTTAAGCGTGTTAACCTCGAGGCTAATACCGTTGATGTTGAGATAGCTCGTGGCGTGGTAATCACTGTAGCTAAGGGCTACGTGTTTGCTGATGCAGCTAGTCAGACACCTAATGCATAGTATCAAGAGCATATTAAAAGCTGTCAGAAACTTCCTGTTCAGTGGTCTGAATAAGGAGTTTCTGATTTTTTTGTTCTTTCTCGCTCTCAGCGGCATCTTCTGGCTGATGATGACGCTCAATGAGACTACCGAGAGAGAATTCAATATTCCTGTGCAGTTAACGGGCGTGCCCCGCAATGCGGTGATAACCGGCGAACTCCCTGATACCGTGCATATTACGGTGCGCGATAAGGGATTCACACTCGTTACCTATGCTTACGGAGGCAAGATTCATCCGCTCACATTCCGGTTTGCCAATTATGCCGACGAGGAAACGGGAACGGGACAGATTCCGATGGCTGATGTGCAGAAACAGGTGGCATCCCAGCTCTATGGCTCTACCAAACTGCTCTCCATCAAGCCGGCAAAATACGATTTCTTCTTCACCTACGGCTCTTCCAAGCGAGTGCCTGTGGTGTTCAGAGGTAAGATTACAACCAGCAAGAGCTATTATCTGGCACATACCGAATTCCTGCCGTCTACGGTTACGGTTTATGCCAACAAGAAGCAGCTCGATGAGTTGGAATCGGTAGAAATCGAGCCGTTCAACATGCGCAACCTGCAGGATACCATTCATCGCAACGTACCTATCAAGAAGATACGTGGCATGAAGATTGTGCCTCAGATGGTGCGTCTGGCGGTATATCCTGATGTGCTTACCGAAGAGTCGGTCGAGGTGCCTGTTACGGCCATCAACATGCCTGATAACATGGTGCTCCGTACCTTCCCATCTAAAGTGGCGGTAAGATTCACCATCGGAGCCAGCCTCTTCAGAACCATCAAGCCGAGCCAGTTTAAGGTGGTAGTAGATTATAACGATCTGGCTAACAACCCTTCTGACAAGTGCAAACTCCAGTTGCGCAGCGTGCCGCGCTCGGTGAGCAAGGCGCATCTCGACCTGGAAACGGTAGATTATCTGCTGGAACAGCAATGATAGTTGATAATTGATAGTTTATAGTTGATAGTTTTTCTACTATGATGAAGATAGCGATAACGGGTGGTATAGGTAGCGGAAAGAGCTATGTGTGCCGGATATTGGAGAAACAGGGCATCAGGGTCTACGACTGCGATGCTGAGGCCAAGCGGCTCATGCGTACCGATGCCCGCTTGCAGGCTGGCTTGAAGAAGCTGGTGGGCGAGCAGGTTTACAGTGCAGAGGGCGTTTTGCAGAAGCCCGTGCTGGCTCAGTTTCTGCTGGCTGGCGAGGCTAACAAGCAGGCTGTCAACGATGTAGTTCATCCGGCTGTGGCGCGCGATTTCGAGCAGAGCAGCTATGAGTGGATGGAGAGTGCCATCCTCTTCGATAGCGGTTTCTACCGCCGTATCCACCTCGATTTCGTGGTCTGCGTAACGGCTCCCGTCCCGGTCCGCATCCAGCGCATCATGCAGCGTGATCATATCCCGGCAGAGAAGGCACAGCAGTGGATAGATGCCGTCATGCCGCAGGAAGAGCTTGCAGCCCGCTCCGATTTCGAAATCGTGAACGATGGCGAGCAGGATATCGATGCACAGGTAAGGAAATTATTAGATATCATTAATAATAAAGAATAATAGAAAAGACAATGGAAACAATCCTTTCAATTGCAGGCAAACCAGGCCTTTATAAATTGGTTTCAAGAGGCAACAGAAACCTCATCGTAGAAACACTCGATGAGACTCACAAGCGTATCCCAGCTTTCGCTACCGACCGCGTAACAAGCCTTGGTGACATCGCTATGTATACAGACGCTGATGAGGTGCCACTCTGGGAAGTGCTCGACAGCGTAAGCAAGAAGGAAGAGGGCAAGCCTAGCACTTTCAACTACAAGAAGGCGCCTGTTGCTGAGCTCCACGCTTATTTTGCTGAGGTTCTTCCTAACTACGATCGCGACCGTGTTCACGACAGCGATATCAAGAAGCTCCTCCAGTGGTACAACATTCTTGCTAAGTACGGCATCACCGATTTCAAGGCTACTCTCGCTCCTACAGAGGGTGAGAACGTAGATGATCGTGCTGAGCAAACTGCTGAATAAGAATCATTTATCAGAGTTAGCATATAACAATAAAAAAGGCTTCTGCAATACTTGCAGGAGCCTTTTTCGTACATTTATTTCTTTTTCAATCTTCTTTCTCTCTTTTCTTTCTTTTTTTACTTTTCTTTTTCAATCTTTTTCAGTTCCTTTTCAAATCTCCTGCGATACATTTCTCCCGCTATGGTCAGACCGAACGGGAAGGCTAACCAGATGCCCAGAATGCCCAAGCCGCAAGGGAACCCCAGGGTGTAGCCCAGAGGCAAGGAGATGACGAAATAGGCGATGAAGGCATAGAGCACCATCGGCTTCACACAGGCGATGCCACGCAGCGCATTGGCAAAGGTATACTGCAGTCCGTCGCCAAACTGATATACCATCAACAGGATAATCAGCGTAGCCACATACGCCTGCACCTCCACATTATCATTAAACCAGCCACCTATCTGATGGCGAAGCAGGAACACCGGCAAACCCATACACAGTGAGAACAGCAGGTTCAGCCGGAATCCGTCGTAGGCATTGCGGCGAACAGCCCCGTAGTCCTTCTGACCCATAAAATGGCTCACGCGGATAGCCAGCGCAGCCGCCATGCCCGAAAGCACGAGATAGAAGAGCTGCGAGAGGGTAATCATCACCTGATGAGCCGCCAGCGGAATGGTTCCCAGCCAGCCCACCATCACACAACTCAGCGTGAAGGCAGCCGATTCCATGCCCAGCTGCAGCGCCACAGGCCAGCCCAACCGGTTCATCTCCTTAAAATCAGCCTTGGTCAGAGAACTGTGCAGAATATCGCGTCTGTATTCCCCGAAATTCTTGCCCGTCATCAGCATGCCCACCATCGCCAGCGCCATCAGAATACGGCTCACCAGCGTCGAAATACCGGCTCCCAGCAAACCCAGTTCCGGGAACCCCGCCACACCGTAAATCAGTACCCAGTTGCCCAGGATATTGATTACGTTGCCGCCAATCATCGCCCACATCGCCACCTTGGTCTGTCCGAGTCCGTCAAGAAATTGCTTCATCGTGAAGAAGATGCCCATGAAGAGCACCGAGGCGAGGTTTACCAGAAAGTAAGGACGGATGAGCGAGAGCAGTTCTTCAGGCTGTCCGATGTGCCCCAGATTCAGGTAGAGCACAATGAGGGCGAGGGTGAAGATGATGCCCGTCAGCATGTTGGCACAGAAGGCGTTGCGCACTTTCTGTCCGATGCAGTCAGTCCGTTCCTCGCCGTAGAGCCGTCCGATGATAGGAGTGAGTCCGTAGGTGAATCCCATATAGGATACGAAAACGAGACCGAAGATATTGTTCACCAGTCCGGCAGCCGCCAGTTCGGGTGTACTGTGATGGCCTATCATCAGCGTATCAGCAAATCCCAGGATGATGGTACCCAGCTGTCCGATGATGATAGGAATGCCGATAGCCAGCAGTTCCCGGTAGTGATGTTTCCTGTTCGTCGTTATTGATGTTGTATGATTATTCATATTTGCTTTTAATTACTAATCTATTTCCTTTATTCTGCTTAAGAGCATGCAAAGTTACGGCTTTATTCACTAACTACCAAATTTTAAAAGGTAAAAAAGTAAAAAAGTAAAAAGGTAAAAAGAGCCTAGCGGGGGTAAGCTAGCTAGGGGGGATTTAAAGGTAAAAAGGTAAAAGGGTAAAAAGGTAAAAAAGAGCCTAGCGGGGGCAAGCTAGCTAGGGGGCTCTTTTTACCTTTTTTAGGGGACCAGCGATAGAATCGCTGGGAACGGGGACAGGAAGGGGTTAAAGCTTCTTTTTACTTTTTTACCTTTTTACTTTTTTACCTTTAAAAGATGTATGAACTTCCTTCCTCTTTCTGTCCATACGAGGTAGGTGTGGGTATAGGCGGTGCCCAGTTTCTCCTGTACCCCATCGCAGTGAGGGTCGGGGTGGGTAGAGTAGCGGGTGCGGCTCTTCGCCAGTCCCATGTGGGCATAATCAGCATAGAGCAGATACTGGCCGCTCTGGTAGTACTGGATATGAAGGGCACAGAGCTGGCGGTTCAACTCCTGTGCCGTGATACCCAGTTCCTTCGCAATCTGCGTGGTGGTATAGCAGGAAACTGAGTTGAGCACATTGTCGGTGTAGAGCGCCTTCGGCAGAAGATGATCCACCTGATTCTCCAACTGGATGATGTTCTCACCGTTCTTGGCGATGCAAACCACCTGTTCGTCCACCACACCGTTCAGCCGACGAATCTCCGTATCCTGTTCTCCGATGAGTTTCTTCTGCTGATCAATCTGCACCTGCTGGTTTTTCAGCAGATTCTCCTTCTCCTTGAGTGTAGCTCTGAGAATCTCTTCAGCATGCCGAATCGTCTCCTCATCACTCTCGCCCTGCTGTACCGGAATATAACCGCCCGTCTTGCGAATCTGTGGCAGCACCTCGGAAGTAACCCAGTTTTTGAACTTCACCGCCGTAGGAAGCTTAGAGCCGAGTACCAAAGCATAGAATCCGCTCTCGTTGACGAAGAGCATCTGCTGTAGTCGTTTTGCAGCAACTCCATCCTTCTTTTTGCCAGTCACTACCCATACATCGCGTTTCGCGATGTATGGGTCATCAACATGTCGCTGAATGGCAGCCCACAGGTTCTTATACCCCAGCGCATTGCAGACATCTTTCGCGCAGAACAAAGGTTCCCCGTTTTCATCTATCTGAGTAAGAATCTTACCGAATTCAGGGTTTTCAAACACGACAGCATTACCCGCTGTCTTTTCATTCTTCATCTCTTCCTTTTTTGTTTTATAATTTTTTTCCATGATATAAAAATGTTTAATTATTAATGTTGAATGTTGAATGTTAAATTGAATGTTGAGTGTTGAATGTTGAATGTTGATTTTTTGCCTAACGGACTCAAGGGCGCTAGCCTAATTCAACATTCAACACTCAACATTCAACATTACAAAATCGTAATCCAAATGCTCTCATCCCTGTCTCTCGCAGCGGTAATGGCATTGATGAGCCGGTGGAGCCAGATGCGGGAGTTCACAACCATGCCTTTTACACGGTTCTCACCCACCAGGATGCAGCCCTGCGTATCATCGGGATAATTGCCGGCATGAATGCGGATGCCCTCAAAATTGGGGACACCCAGCAGCAGCGGCAACCACATCTTAAAACTCGGCGACTTACTGATCACCACCGGATAAGTGCCCTCAGGTATCGCCGTCGTGCCCTTCATCTTCTGCGCCTTCTTGCCCGATACACGCCCCAACCGCACATTCTCCTCGGCAGGACTTAGCTCCACACCCAGAAGGTTGCGCCAGCACGGCTCCATCGTATCACAGAAATACGAGTCCGCATTCAGTTTCTCCGCAGGCACCTCGCACACCGTCTTCAGCCCCCTGCACTTGTTCACACTCTCAATCGTGCGCTTCTTTACATCCTCATCCTTCAGGATGTAAAGGCGACCTATCGTGTAGGTCTTCTTCTTCGCTATACGTTTTAAAACTATCTGCATAAGTCAAAATAAATTTAAGATTTAATAACCATACCGTCGTGGCGGTACTTAAGCTTCTCAAAACTGTCACAACTGTCACAACTGTCACGCTTGCCCGTATACTGATACGCCCGCCTGATGTAATTCCGGTGCAGCCACTGCCTGATCATCATGTCGGTACCCTTCGCATCCAGTCCATGCTCCAGACGGATGGCAAGCAACTGCGCAGCCGTAAAGTTATCGGGCAGTATCTGTAAAAGATTCTGAGGCCCACGCTTCGAACTCCTCTCCGCCGTATAGTTCTCCTTCGCAATCATGTCGCCGAAGAACCGCATCTTGCAGTACAGGTCATACTGCTCGCTCCAGCGGATAAACTCGTCAATCTCCGGCTCCCACTTGCAACCATTGGCTACATACAGCACACACGCCTTCAGATAAGCGATGACATTGGCACGGAACGAGAGATTCTCAAACGTCCTGTCCTGCGACAGCCGGGCAAACTCAGCATTCTCATCCTTCAGTTTGAGGGCAAGCTGAAACGCCTCCTTACACTCAATCAAGCCCGTTACTTTGTTCAGATTTTCGATGTAAGGCCTGAGCGCCTCACGGTACGATTCATCATAAGTTCCGTAAACAGGCATATCTTCGCCGATTTCCCTTTCGGGGATGGTACAGAAGTTGATACGGCTGATAGGACCATCGGTAAGAACCTTAGAGAAGTAACGCTGCCCCTTCTGGATGGTGGTAGATGCATTCCAGTTGAACCGGATGGTAACACGCTCCGTAACACTCATCGTTCCTACGCGAGTTTGTCCATATTTATTACCCGGGTCGGCTGCCAGACACATGATGCGGAACTGCTGACTTCCGCTACCCTTGAGCGCATCAAACTGGTCTAGCTCATTGAGCGAAGTATAGAGGAAATGTTCCTGCGCTTCGGCCGTTCTCATCACGAAAGCCGGGTTTGTCATATCCGCATCAATCTCCTGGATAATCAGGTTTTCAGGTCTCTTGCGCTTATCCTTGTTGGCACCCTTGCGCAGCATCTCATCCTTCCACGCCTTTTCGCGCTTCAGGTTTTCAGCATCCCTCAGCCTGATATCCTCCATAATGAAATCGATAGGCCTGTTCACGCTGCTCTTACCCGCTCCGGTACCCGCAAGCAGCAGCGTCATCAGTCTCGCCTCGTGCTCCACGTTGTCAATATACCGGAACCTCGTCTTCCAGAGATGCGTAGCCAGCGGCGGGAAGATAGCGTGCGCCACAGCCGGCTTATAAATTTCCGGCGTCCTCGATATCAGCAGCTCCACCAGCTTCGGCAGTTTCTTCGGCATCTCCGGCGGGTCAGGATAATCCTCATCAGCCCTATTACCTGTTAACTGTAAACTATTAACTTGTTGATTACCCCTATCAACTGTTAACTGTAAATTATTAACTTGCTCAGCCCTATTAACTTTCAACTGTAAACTGTTAACTTGCTGGCTGGCCTTCTGCTCCGCAAGCGCATTCACCCTCATCACTTCCCTCGACATCGGCTTCGTATTGTCAGCATATTTCGCATAGAAGTCATGAATCAGCTGATGGCAGTCGTTCTCCTGATAGTAGCTCGGCATTTTCACCCTCACCACCTTCATCAGTTCCTCTTCCTCCATCACCCTCGAAGCACCGGCGCTCATGATAGCCAGCAGCGAGGAGTGTCTCGACCCCACGGTATCAATCTCCATGCCCCCGAGTCCGGCAGCCTGCGTAAAGAGGTCAAACGCAATCAGGTTCTTCTCCCTGGCTCCCAGTCCGCCAGCATCCTGATTGCCTCCAGAATCCCCGATATGAGGAGCATCAGCACCATGGCTATTACCAGGTTGGGCAGGCTGAACAGCAGAGCCAGCAGAAACAGCAGGATTGCCGTCGTTGCCCGATAGTCTATTATTTTCAACATTGTCATTACTATTGCTATTAACTTTAAACTGTAAACTATTAACTTTTGCATCTCCTCTTCCGTCCACGGTCAGTCCGCGGTCCAGATACGCCTGCCTTCGCATCAGAATCTCCTTCTCGCTCAGCACGGCGCACCACATCTTCGACCTGTAGATTTCCGAGTCCTTATCCGTGAGATAAATCATTCTCTCGGGTGTGATGCAGCTCTCGTCATACGGCACCCCCAGCGCCTCGCAATACGCCTTCTGCGTCTCCTCGATGGTCATTCCCACCGGCAGTCTGATACCGATGTGCAGTTTCTTCCGGGCACTGTAGCAGAGGTGCAGCAGCGAGCCGTTCCAGATGCTGTCAGAGCAGTTCAGCTCCCTTGCCTTCTCGATAGCCTTGTCTACATACTCCCTGTCATCCACGTCGATGATAGTCTGGAACATGAAGCTCTCAGGCTGGGCATTCTCCTGTCTGCGCACATTGTTCTTGAAAATGCCGTAGTGGGGACAGAAGAAAGGCAGTTCGCTCTTCAGCCTGTCCTGCGCCTTCTTCACCGCCTTCTCATCGTTGGCATTCACCTTCGGGATAGGCAGTTCGCCCCTAATCTGCTGAATCATCTTCCTGATTTCCGGCGATGCAATCACCTTGTCATACACCGCCAGACTGTTGGAAAACACCTTCCCCTTATTGCCCTTGCGGTAAGGGTTCAGTGCAATTACATGTTGTGTTTCTGTCATGTTATTTCGTTAATAAAAGATTGGTTTGTGGGGTAATGCCCTCTTCCGTTTTCACTACTCTCAGTCGTCTGTAAGGAGGAGGACTGAACACATACGCTTTCACTTCCATCATTTTAAATAATTTAGAAGATTGGAGGCTCCCACCATGGTTGATGTGCAGATACACAAAAGCCCCCGAAACTCAGACCGCATTGGTTCTGAATTCCGGGGGCAAAGGTAAGGCAAATTTCTCGCTTCTACCTAGTACGTACTATGTACGCGTACTAGTACTACCTGCCAGATTAACCTCTGATAGCAGGCATCACTTTTTCGAGGAAGGCAGTCGTTTTCTTCTGATCCATTCCTCGGTTGCAGGCGGCTCTCATCGAGTTCGGATTAGGACCCCAATAATTGCCGAATACGCTCCATATATTCTTGATTTCCAACTCTATACCTATCTGGTTGGCAAGGATGGCAGCTTCGGATGAAGACAGTCCTGATGGCATGAAATTTTCGGTTACCAAGCCTATCTCTATCAGGTTGTTCTTTATCCTCTGAGCCTTTTCCGTTTTCAGCTCTTCCGGCATCTCAGCATTTCTGCATGAGTTTTGCTCACAGGCATTGCTGCCATAATAGTTTTCCACATGCTCGAAGTACGAGCTACCAGCGTTCATGATGATCATTCTTTGTCCAGACATTTCTCATCCTCCTTTCCCTGATAGTTGTTCATGTGTTCGATATACTGACCGCCATTCATCTGTATGGTATTGTTGATAACGATGGTAAAGTGCTTTATTACGAAGCGAATAAATTTCCTATAAAAAAAAAGTTTCATCTTCTTTTATTGTTTTTATGTTGATTGTTAACTGTTTCCTCCTCATTTTAGTAGAGAGACGTGTGTTTGCGCTAACGTTTTTAGCGTAAGCCGCTGGAGAACTGCCGAGCGCCTACTATCCGTAAGGTGTGGGGGCGGGTAGGGTTGTGTTTACTTTCTGGTTGTTGATATGGCATTAAGTTGATACTTGGTCGCAGATACCTGGCATCTCGACCGATTGTTTGTAATTATAGCATACCACAGCTCGCTTAGGAGTTCTCCTAAGCTTCCGAAACACCTTTTCTTCATAAAGTCGAGGTGATTGCTGTTAATATGCTTCATTTTTTTCATAATTTCAAAATTTCGTGCAAAGGTAATAAAAAACATTCAAATAACCAAATAAAAATTGAGCGTTATGACGCTCACTTTAATTTAATGTTTATTATAATACGTGTGATGTTTTTAACAGATTAAACGCCATTCTCCCTCACGCATCCCTGCAATTCCTTTCACGCCCCCTGCAATTTCCCTCACGCCCTGAAAGGGCAGAAGCTCCTAGCCCAGGGCATTCGCCCTGGGTATTCATGTCCCCACGCCTGGCGCCCTGTAGGGGCAAAAGCTTTGTATGGCGACCCGAATATGATACAATACAGCGTTAAATTAACATTTAATCGTCTGTAAATCAATAACTTATATTAAGAAATACTTATGAAAACTTAACTATAAAAAGTTGGTCAAGTCACTGATTTTTCAGTAACTTTGCAAATCACGACAAACGCAAAATTATATGAATACAGGACTTGACCAATATATGGATATCTTTAAAGATGCAGTTGAAGATTCGGCTGCAAAGTTAACAAAAAGTTTCGAGAAAATACTCATCGAGGTGATAATTTTGTTCATGGTAATACCAAGAAAGATAAATTTCACCCAAATGGGGAGGTATGGCTCGCATGTTGAGCAAACCTATCGCAACGCATTCGGCTTAAAAAAGTCGAAAAGCATTGACTGGCTCAAACTTAATGTCTCACTTGCCAAGCGCTTCTTTGGTAAACAGGGAAGATGGAGATGAAAGATATAGAAGGAACAGCTTATACTTTGATAGCCTATTCCAAGGCACTCAGGTGTAAAGTTAGACTTGTCATCTGGCAGATGCCGAATGGCAAGAAGAAACTATTCTTCTCTACAGACCCCTTACTTTCGGGTGAAGAGGTACTTCTTTATTATAGAACCAGGTTCCATATCGAATTTTGCTTTCGTGACGCCAAAGGCTATACTGGTCTTATGGACTACCAGGCTCGCGATAAGTGGAAACTCGATTTTGCTTTCAATGCTTCATTCACATCACTAAATGTTGCCAAGGTAACTATGAAGGAGCTGGGAATGGAATATTCTATGTCTTCATTCAAGTCACTGATGACCAACATTTATCTGGTGAAACGAATTTTTAAAGCAAGCGGGTACACCCCGAACCGAACTTTAATTAGCAAGATTTTCAAAGATCTCTCGTGCTTACAGCGTATAGCTGCTTAGCACATTATTGAATTATTAACGAACTATTGCTATACCAATATTACATTTTCTGCAATTTCTTGAGATATTCAGAAGGAATCTCCCCATATTCAGCCTTGAAACACCGGCGGAAATAAGCCACGCTATTCATACCTACCATAAAGGAGATCTCACTGATGCTATACTTACCCTCCAGAAGCAAATGCTCGGCATACTGCATCTTATACTTGCGGATATATTCGTTGGTAGATATACCCGTGAGCGCCTTCATCTTGCGATAGAGCGTACTGGTACTTACCGCCAAGTTACTGGCAATCAAGTTAACATCCACATCACCACTGATATTCTCTTCTATCAGCTTATTCAACTTGTCAAAGAATTCCTGATCTACCTTATTGAGCGATTCCCTCAACTGCTCTTTCTTCTGTGCCAAATTGGTTTCCTTCGATTCCTGTATCAGCATCTTGTCACGCCGACGCTGCTGCAAGAGGTTAAGGATTCGGCTACGCAAGAGCGAATGCGTGAAAGGTTTGGTGATATACGAATCGGCACCCGAGTCATAGCCCTTCTCCTTGGCTTCGAAAGAATCCTTCGCCGTAAGAAGAATGATAGGAATATGACTCGTGCGTATATCTTTCTTCAAGGCCCTGCACATGGCATTGCCATCCATATTTGGCATCATGACATCTGAAATGATTACATCAGGCACCTTATTCAATGCCAAAGCCAATCCTTCCCGACCATCACCAGCCTTCAACACATCAAACTCGTCAATAAACGATTCTGCCACATAGTCGAGTATCTCCCTATTGTCCTCTACCACGAGGAGCAACGGCTTGCCATTCTCCACACTGAGCACAGCTTCCTCCAAATTGAGGACACCAGATGCAGCATCATTACCCTGCAATTTAGCAGAAGCATTCTCATCACCTCGCAAGGCATCGGGATAAATTTCATTCTCATCCAGAGTGACGATGAAACTGGTACCCTGCTCCAGATTGCTTTCTACCTTCACCTCACCATGATGCAGGGTCACTAACTTCTTGACCAGCGAGAGACCAATACCTGTGCCGGAAGCCTGATGGGTTCCATTCTCCTGATAATAACGATCGAAAATATGCGGCAATGCCTTTGCAGAGATGCCATGGCCCGTATCACTCACCGTGATATCCACCAAATGATGTTCCCCGCTGCGACGACGCTCCACACTGATATCAATATTACCCTGATCGGTATATTTGATAGCATTCGATACCAGATTATCCAAGATAATGGCGATGACCTCCTTGTCGATATACATCATGATCGGATTCTCTGGAGCCACAAACTTAATGGCGACGTCAGGCTTCTGTGCCAATTCCTCGTACTTCAAAGAAACCTCATGCACGGCATCCACCACGTTTGCCTTCACCACACGAAGCTGACGGTTATCGGTCTCCGTCTTTCTGAATTCCAATATCTGCGTAATCAGTTCGTTCAATCTCACCGCACTCTGATGTATCACCGCCAGCTTATGCTTCACGGCCTTCGTAATATCCGACGAATGCGAGATGTCATCGAGCGGACCGAGAATCAGCGTAAGTGGCGTGCGAAGTTCGTGAGTGATATTGGTAAAGAAGCGCAGGCGTTCCTCGTTAAGTTTCTGTTCCTTCTCATGGTGCACCTTTTCTGCTTTCAACTCGAATTTCAAGCGGAGATGACGCTGATATATTCTCAAAGCCAGATACACTATCGCCAAAACGAATAAGGTATAGCACAACTTAGCCCACCATGAAAGCCAGAACGGAGGCCGAACGATGATGGTAAACTCGGCTATTTCAGAAGACCATGGCTGGTTATGAAAGCGAGCTCGTACCTGCAACTGATAGGTTCCTGGTGGAATATCGCGTAAAGTAATCGTTCCATACTGAGCAGTAATCCAATCATTCTGCAAACCAGAGAGCATATAGCTATACTCCACATGGTTCTCCATGGCAAAGTTCCGTACGGTAAAATTTACCGCAAAGGAATTTTCATCATACGCCAACGAGATATGGTTGCGTATGGCAAGATTGATGACACTATCAGTTTGCTCTATACCACGAATCAGCCGCAACGAAGTAATTATCGGTTCAGGAGCCCGACTGACAGACAAGACTTGTCTTGGCTGGAAACAGCATAATCCCTGAGCCGAACCAAAATAGATAATACCCTGTTCGGAACGAGCCACACTACCATCGTTGAAATTAGCCTTAACGACATTATCTTTCTCATTAAAATTGATAAACCTACCAGCTTTTCCTGCCTTTAAGCAACTGATACCACGATTGGTGCTCATCCAGATGTTGTGCATCTCATCTTCTATAATGGCACGCACATGGATATTGCTCATTCCCTGTCTCTGGTCATAAATCACGTGTCTATCCTGATGCTTTACATCAAAGCAGATGGCTCCCTCGTTGGTAGCTGCCCAAATACGACCTTGGGAATCACGCATCAGATGATTCACCGCATTGGAAGGAATATATTCCTTTTCACCCTTAGTTGAATTAAACGACTTGATCCGCTTCATTTGAGGCGAAAACACCTCAATGCCAATGCCGAAATAGCCCACCCAGACTCTATGCTGTGCATCCATACAGATGGCACGTACCATATCATTGCCAAGATGATAATTATTTACCACCTTCATCCGCTTGATATCAACCACATAGATGCCATGAGCGGTACCTATCCACATCTGCTGCTTGTCATCTTCATAGAAACATCTGACATCTTCATGCGCATCTGGCGAAACCTTGCGGAAACCTCCACCCGCCATCTTTACGGTAGCACCCTGATAGAAAGATCCAAACCACAAATTACCATTGCTATCTCGAGTTGCAGCTGTCACGATACTGCCACCTTCATGTTCATAGGTAGCCAATCGTTTTCTTTCTGGCGAGAAGACATTCAGTCCTTTACCATCAGTACCTACCCATAGCTGCCCATTCTTATCGAAAACCAATCCCATCACAGATTTCTCCGTAAGTCGTTGCAGCTGATCAGGAACACCAGCCCGGATGGTACTGAATGACGCAACAGATTGAGTCAGGAAATTGATGCCGCTACCATAAAATCCTGCCCATACATTATTATATTTATCTAGCAATAGGCTTCGCACACTATTACCCGTAAGATTAAAATCTTCCAACCCCTCGCTGATGAAAGAACATGGAATCTGAGTACTTGCAGTAAATGATTTGTTGGCAACATCCAATACAGCTATACCCATCTGCTCGGTTGCTACAAGCATATTACCATTCGGCAATTCACAGAAATCAAAAATACGATGATTCTTGATGGTTTGATCTGCCACATGCAGAAATCGCTGGCTAAGTGGGTCGTAAATATCTATACCCATATTAGTACCGATCCATATCGTTCCTTTTTTGTCGCGATACAGACAAATCACCTCATTACCCGAAATAGAGTAGATGTCTTGGGCGTTGTGCTTAAAATTCCGGGCAGTTAAATGTTGGGTATCTATGATGGATAATCCACTCTTGACATGTCCCACCAAAAGATTGCCATTTCCCAAATCGAGCACACACCACAATTGGTTATCAGGCAAACCTTGCACTCTATCTTTATCAAAATGCACAAACCTGCCGGTTTCGGGATCAAACAGTTCTACACCTTTCCAATAGGTGGTAATCCAGAGTTTACCATTGGCAGAGGGGGTGATATGCGTAATATCATTCGTTGCAATGCTGGAAGGATTCTTGCCGTCATGCTTATAGCTATGCCATTCTTCTGTTTGATAGTTAAAGGAATTGAGACCATCATTCTTGGTTCCAATCCAGACTACAGGTTCCTTGGCATCATCAATCACACAGTTCAATTCACTGCTGGAGATGCCCTTTCTGTCTCTTTGCTTGTAATAAGTAAAGAAGCTATTACCATCAAACCGATTCAAGCCTTCTTCGGTAGCAAACCAAAGAAAGCCATATTTATCTTGCGCTATGCTTACAACATAATTGCACGATAAGCCCTGCTCCAAATCCAATGGTCTGACTTGATACTTCTGAGCCAAGGCAACAATATGCCCCATCAAACAGATGAAGACCACCCAAAGTGTCTTTTTTATTTCTATCATATTCATCGAAGGTATATGGTTTTTAATTTTCAATTTGCTGCAAAATTAGCAAAAAGCTCCTTAAATCAGGCAAGAAACAAGCTAAAAAACATCAAAAACAGCGGCACAAATCTTTCAGTGCACGATTTATACCCCCATTTGAATGATTTTTCTCCATTGATTCTCAATAATCGCCGTACATTTGCAACCGAATAAACAACACGAAAGTTGTTCAACTAACGCAAAGTTACTCAACTAACGCATAATAAACAAAACAACAAAATATAAAGAACTAAAAAGAATGTCTTATGGCACATCAACCATTTAATCTAAAGAATGCCCTTTTATGGGCTGCAATTGCTTTGGGTGGATTCACATTCCAGGCATGCAGTAGCGATGATGATTATCCTACAGTGGATGGTCAGAATCCAACGATTTCATTAACATCAGACCTGATTCATGCCGAACCAGGACGTACCTTCAACATCACAGGTAAGATTAGCGATGCCGACGGTATCAAGTCTATCCGACTCAAGAACGAGGGAATGCTCCTCGACAAGACCATCAACCTGCTCGACATCTACAAAGATTCCCTGCTCCATGAGTATAATCTCGACTATGCTTATACTCCTGCAGACGACTGGACCGACAACTCCAGCTTCCCATTGGAAGTGACCGTTGAAGACGTGGTGGGAAAAGTATCAACAGCCAACATCACCATCAAGGGTGACGGCGACTTTACCTTCCCGGTATTCACAGTAGCACCATCTAATAAGGTGAACGTGATGAAGGAAGACCCAACATTCCTGCTCAATGTTGCCGTATCCGACAACAAGTCGTTGAAGAAGTTGGTCATTGATATTCCTGGCATCAACAAGCACGACGAGGTAACACTCTCTGGTACCGAGTACGAATACAGCGAGGAATATACATTCCCATCAGAAGATGCCGATTACGAGATGAGCATCAAGGTGTATGACAGTATGGACAACATGACCGAGCAGAAGAGCACCATCATCGTCAGCGACTTGGTTGACTTTGAGAAGATGTATCTTGCAGATGTCAACTCTGCAGCAGAACTGACAAGCGATGTTTATGGTGTACCAATGCTGGTTGATCACGTGGGCGAATTCCAGTATCGTGCCCGCTACTACAACCAGAAGCCAGGCACAGGCATACGCTTCATTCCACAGAAGACCGATTTCGTTCCTCTCTGCTTCGGTGTTGACGAGAAGACAGGTTTGCTCACCCGCAAGGCTAGCGATGCAAAGCCTATCATCTTGGAAAAGGTGGGTTACTACGAAATCAACTTCAATATCATCACAGGTGAATACAAGGTAGAGGAATATACTCCTACAACCAAGAAGATGACCCTCAACGGTTCTACCACGATTGACTTCAACGACGGTTCTGGCGCACAGCCTGCACAGATTTGTCTAGCAGGTAAGGGTTACTTGCCAGAGGGAGCCGGCGAATGGACAACCAATCAGAACGCAGGTGCATTCATCTTGAATCAGGACGAGAACAACCCATATCGCCTCTATCGCGAAATGAACCTCAAGGCAGGTGATGAAATCGAATTCACCATCAGCCAGACTCACTGGTGGGGTTGGTGGCCAGAGCCTTACTGGCGCTTCGATGGTTCCGATGAGAACGAGGCCAACAAGCTCAACGGCGGTGACAACATGAAGAAGGTAAAGGTTCCTGCTACAGGAAAGTATCTCTTCGAGTTCGACTACGCTCTCTTGCGTTCTCGCATCATCCCTATCAAATAGTATAACACGTGTGAAAGAACAGTCATCTAGAATATTAGAAACATTGTAATATGAACAAGAAATATATCATAGCAGCCATGGCAACCAGTTTCGCCCTCAATATGAACGCTCAGAGCGTGAAAGTGACGGGTAATGTCGTGGACAGCAACAACGAACCAGTTATTGGAGCATACATCAAGGTGAAAGGTAGCAACAGAGGTGCTGTTACCGACCTGGATGGTCATTATACCATCGATGCCGACAAGAACGCTACCCTTGTTATCTCATACGTAGGTATGGCAAACCAGGAAGAAAAGGTTGGCAACCGTTCACAGATCAACTTTGTGCTGAAGGACGATGCCAACGACTTGAACGAGGTGGTTGTCATCGGTTATGGTCAGGTAAAGAAGGGCGACCTCACCAGTTCTATCTCAGCCATCAAGGGCGACAAGCTGGAAAAGCTCTCTACCGGTAACGTGATGAACGCCCTTCAGGGTCAGGTGAACGGTGTACAGATCAGTGGCGCCGGTGGTCCTGGTGCTTCTCCTCGTGTCATCATCCGTGGTGTCACTACCGTGAATGGTTCTGATCCTCTCTACGTTGTAGATGGTATGCCTGTAGGTACCAACATCAACTTCCTCAACCAGAACGACATCGAGAGCATGCAGGTATTGAAGGATGCCTCTGCATCAGCTATCTATGGTACCCGTGCTTCGAATGGTGTGATTTTGATCACCACAAAAAAAGGCAAGAAGGGAGATGCCAAATTCAATGTCACAGCCACCGTAGGTCTCCAAACATTGAAGAAGCAGAATATGGCAGACTCTCAGGAATACAAGAAAGTGTTTGATGCTCGTTATACCAATGATGGCAACGTTTCTCCTTTCAAGGGAAGCGCTGATACCTATACAGACTGGTGGAAAGAATGTATCAACGATGTAGCCGTACAGCAGAACTACGACATCTCTTTCTCTGGCGGTAACGACAAGATGATTTACTCTGGAAGCATCGGTTACTACAAGCAGGACTCTCAGTACAAGGTAGGTCAGTGGCAGAAACTCTCTGCACGTTTCTCTACCGAATACAATTTCAATAAGATTGTCAAGGCTGGTGTTGACTTCACTCCTCGCTACGAGCAGTGGGATGACACCCCAGGACTGATGAGTGCCATCATGGCGATGGATCCAACTACTCCAGTGATGCGACCAAAAAGCGAATGGACCAGCAATCCATACAGCAACTATGACCGTTCGCACAACAACCAGGAATGGAACCCAGTGGCTTCTATGGCACGTATGGACTCTGGTGCTAGCGAATATGGATTGCTCGCAACTCCATACGTAAGTCTCACCCCAATCAAGGGATTGACCATCAAATCAGCATTCGGCTTGAACGCCCGCTTCCGCAGAACCGATTCGTTCAACGTTAACTTCTTCATCGACAACCTGGAGCAGAACCAGAACAACAATGCTACCAGAAAGATGGAGAACTGGGTGGACTGGAACTGGACCAACACCGTGAACTACATGACAACCCTCAACAAGAAACACAACATCAACTTGATGGGCGGTTACACTATGGAGCGCTTCCAGGACTACTGGGCTAATGCTTACTCAGAGAACATTCCAAATAATGATGAGTCTCTGCGCTACCCTAGTTCAGGAACCAAGAACCCGGCAGCTACGGGTACCGACAGCTTCACTTCGCTGGTATCTTACCTGGGACGTGTAATGTACAACTACGCAGAGAAGTACTACCTCACAGCATCTATCCGTGTGGATGGTTCTTCCAAGTTCTCCAAGGACAACAAATGGGCTACCTTCCCATCTGTATCTGGAGCTTATCGCCTTACCAGCGAGGAGTTCATGAAGAACCAGAAGGTGTTTGATGACATCAAGATCCGTGCTGGTTGGGGTAAGGTTGGTAACCAGAACATCGACAACTCGGCATATCTCAGCTCTATCGGTACAACAACCTATGTATTCGGTGGAACTCCAAACCGCATCATCGGTTCTACTGTGAGCGGTATCGGAAACACTAACCTGAAGTGGGAAACCGTGGAGGACTGGAACGTGGGGCTTGACCTCGCTCTTCTCCAGAGCCGCCTGAAGATTACAGCGGATTACTTCGAGAAGACATCTCACGATATGCTGATGAAGAAAGACAACCTCCTCATCCTCGGTTACCCAATGTGGAACGGACAGATGTGGGAGAACGTAGGTAAAATGAAGGCATCTGGTTGGGAACTTGGTATCAATTGGAACGACCAAATCCAGGACTTCACCTACGGCGTAGGTCTGAATCTTTCTCAGGTGAAGAACAAGGCAGTGAAACTGAATGGTGACTACATCTGGACAGGTGGATTCAGTGGCGACTACATCGTTCGCAATGCCGAGGGCGAATCTCTCAGCCAGTTCTGGGGTTACAAGACAGCAGGTATCTTCCAGAACGAGACAGAAGTGAAGTCATACACCAACGAGCATGGCGAGTCATTGCAGCCAAATGCCAAGCCAGGTGACCTCCGCTTCGTGGATTTGAATAATGATGGCGTTATCGACAGCAACGATAAGACTCATATCGGTAATCCATTCCCAGACCTCATGGTAGGTTTGAACCTGAATGCGGCATACAAGGGCTTCGACCTCGTAGCCAACTTCTACGGAACCTTCGGCAACGACATCTTCAACAAGAACATCGGTCGCTATGCAGGAACCGACGGTCAGAATGTATATGCCGGCACTTACGACAAGACCTGGAGAACCGACAACACAGGTGCAGAATACCCTCGCCTCTCTGTCAACGATTCCAACATGAACTACAAGCGAGTAAGCGACTTCTTCGTAGAGGATGGTTCTTACTTCCGCTGCAAGTTGCTCCAGATTGGTTACACCTTGCCTAAGCAGTGGTTCAACAACAAGCTGAACTTGCGTTTGTCATTCTCAGCTCAGAACCTCTTTACCATCACCAACTACTCTGGTGCAGATCCAGAAGCAGCATCAATGGGTAAAAGTGTAACAGAGGCAGGTATCGACTACACAGGTTATCCTAACCCACGTACCTTCCTCTTCGGTTTGAACATGAGCTTCTAATCGCAGGGAATATACATTATTATAATATATGTAATCATTAAAATAAGAAACAAGATTATGAAAAGATATATCATAGGTTTGACCTTGGCTTCTGCCTTGACTATGGGCTTGACATCTTGCTCCGACTTCCTTGAGGAGCCTATCCGCGGTCAGCAGGATATGGAGAACTACTTCACCACCGAGGAAGAATGTGAAAAGCAGATTACCGGTTGCTACAACTTCATCGCATGTGATGACTGGTGGCAGATTTACAAATTCTACAACCTCTGCAACATTACCACCGATGATTGCTGGATGGGTAACACCACACAGGACCCGGGTGAATATAGAGCAGCAGCCATGTTTACCGGCAACACCATCGACTTGGGTAATGCTGTACAGAACTTCTGGCAGTATCGCTACAAGGGTATCACCCAGTGCAACATCGCCATCGAAAAGATTGCACAACTGAAATTCAACGACGAGAAGTATCAGAAGCGACTGATTGCCGAGGCTAAGTTCCTCCGCGGTTTCTACTACTTCGAACTGGTGAAGAACTTTGGCGGTGTACCATTGGTAATGTCACTCAAGATGCCTTCTGAGGTTCAGGGTATCACCCGAGCTACCAGCGCAGAAACCTACGCTCAGATTGAGCAGGACTTCAAGGATGCCCTCGCCGATCTTCCAAAGAAGGCAGAGCTATCTGCCAACGACATCGGTCGTGCTACCAGCGGTGCTGCCAAGGGTATGTTGGCAAAGGCATATCTCTACCAGGGTAAGTATGCTGAAGCTGAGCCTATCCTGCAGGAACTCACCTGCCGTGGCTCTCATGCCAGCGGAACACCGGAATATGAACTGATGGATGACTTTAGCCAGGTTTGGAACATCGACTATAACAATGGCAAGGAGAGTCTCTTCGAGATTCAGACCAGTGATGATACCCAGTATTCTCTGGGTGAGCGCTACTCTGTCTTGGTTGGTTCACGTGACGACGCTGGTTGGGCATGGGGTCTTCCTACCAGCAACCTGGAAAAGGCTTTCAAGGATGCAGGAGACGAGATTCGACTTCGCTATACCATCCTTCACGATGGACAGACAGAAGTTCCTGGTGACCCAACATGGAATGAGGACAACCCATACGTGATTTCAGCCAGCAAGCATAAGTCTGGCCGTTGCAACATGAAGCTCTTCATCCCAGTGAACAGGCGCCCTAGTCCATACGATGCACCTCACAATCCATTGAACATCCGCTTGCTCCGCTATGCAGAGGTATTGCTGATGTATGCAGAGACAGAGAATGCTCTCAATCACGACAGTGAGGCACAGTGGGCACTCAACAAGGTACGCCAGCGTGTTCAACTTCCAGAAGTTACCGCCACAGGTACAGCCCTTCGTGATGCTATCCGCACCGAGCGCCGTCTGGAGCTGGCACTTGAGGGGACCCGCCTCGACGACCTGCGCCGCTGGAAGATGGATGATGGAAAGACAATGATGGAACACGTATTCGGTCCTAACGGTACTTTCGTGAAGTACAACATGGAGGAATCTACCGACCCATACGAGACCACCAACCAGCAGGAGAACAGCAACGAGGGTATCAACTTCCAGGCACCTCGCGACCTTCTCTTCGCCATCCCTAACTCAGAAATTACCATGAGTAACGGAACCATCAAGCAGAACGAAGGTTACAACTAAAATATCAAAGGGGCAGGACAAATCTCTTGTCCTGCCCCTTTTCTTTCATAAAAATATTGTTATCCATACACTTTAATTATATATAAAGCCTCAGCAAATGAAAAAAACATCCATCTTCAGCCTCACAGCTGCCTTGATGATGACTGCCAACTTATATGCGCAATCATCATATAAGGTCACCGTAAACCCCAACATCTGCTATCAGACCATAGCAGACTTCGGATCAAGCGACTGTTGGACAGCCGATTTTGTGGGCAAATATTTCAGTGATGCAGAAAAAGAGAAATCGGCGAAATGGCTCTTCAGCCAGGAAATGGATGCCGATGGTAACCCAGAAGGCATCGGTCTCTCAATGTGGCGCGTAAACCTGGGTGCCGGTTCAGCAGAACAAGGCAGCCAAAGCGGCATCGAAGACATCACCCGACGTGGCTACTGCTATCTAGATGCCAATGGCAACTACGACTGGACCAAGTCGGCAGGTCAACAATACTTCATGCAGCAAGCCAAGAAATATGGAGTAGATCATTTTCTGCTCTTCTCCAATTCAGCCCCAGTACAGTTTACCAAAAACGGCAAGGCATGCGCCAACAAGGGTGTGAGCGGAAGCAATCTCGCAGACAATCACTATGCCGACTTTGCCAAATTCCTCACGACAACAACCAAACACTTCACCGACAAAGGCTACAACATAACCCTCATTGATCCGGTAAACGAGCCACAATACGATTGGACTGAAGGTCAGGAAGGTTCACCATGGACCAACGAGTGCATCGCCAAGCTCGCCCGAGAGTTGGACAAAAGCATTACCGACCAGGGACTCTCTGCCCAGATACTCCTGCCGGAAGCCTGCCAATGGAAGGCACTCTATCAAGACGGAACCGAGAAGAGAGCCAACAACCAGATAGAGGCTTTCTTCAATACCAGCAACAGCAGCACCTACATTGGCGACTTGAAAAACCTGAAAAGAGCCATCGCTGGTCATAGCTACTGGACCTTCGGCACGAATGCCGACCTGAAGGACATCCGTCAGAACGTATGGAACAAGGCTCAGGAATACAATCTCGATGTATATCAAACCGAATGGAGCATGCTCGATAAGGAGCCATCCACTTCAGCAGGTTTCCCTTCCAGTTACGATGCAGCCAGCTATATGGACATCTCGCTCTATATGGGTAAGCTTATCCACTGCGATCTCACCTACGGCAATATGGCATCATGGAGCTACTGGACCTCTTTCGCACAAGAGAAATGGGGACAGAAGAACCGCTTCTATCTCTTGCGAATGAATACCCAGGGCGATAACAACAACGAGAGCTATGGTGATATCCAGAACGGCGGTACCATCACCGACAACAGTAACCTCTGGGTACTCGGCAACTACAGCCGTTTCATCCGCCCTGGTTACAAGCGTATCGACCATATCACCAATAAGGAAGAAAATCTCAATAAGCTTCTGGGATCTGCCTATCTTTCTCCAGATGGCAAACGAATCGTTTTAGTATATGTAAACATGATGGCATCACAAAACAGTGTACGCATCAACATTGAGGGACAGAAGGCAGCCAAGGATATCAACGTTTACCGCACATCTGCGAAAGAAAACCTGAAGCACATCAAGAGCAGTTTCAGTCTGGATAAGCTGATTGCCATCCCAACCAAGAGCGTTGTAACCATCGTGATTGATTTCGAAGATGCCATCAATACTGGCATTAGCCATATCAAGGCAGATAAGGCCGGTAGCAATGACATCTACAGCATCGAGGGCAAATTGGTTCGCAAACATGCAGATTCTACAGAAGGACTCGCCAAGGGTATCTATATCCAAAACGGAAAGAAATTCGTGATAAAATAACAGCAAGGGCATCCATCTGCTTTTGAACAACTCATCAAACATAAAATTCTATTATGGCACATAATTATATGAAATACGGTGCTTTATCTGCATTGCTCATCGCCAGCATCAACATGCAGGCAGCACAGGAAGGAACAACCCGTTATACCATCCTTACCCAAAGCCCGGAGCAGCACATCCAGCACTTCGGTGCCAGCGATGCATGGAGTATGCAGTTTCTCGGTCTATGGTCAGAGAAACAGCAGGAGCAGATTGCCGACTGGCTCTTCTCTACCGAGAATGATGCCTTAGGCAAACCTAAAGGCATCGGCTTGTCTATCTGGCGATTCAATCTGGGAGCCGGAAGCGAGGAACAGGGAGAGGCTTCGCAGATTCAGCCGGGCACAAGAACCCAATGCTTTCTCAATGCTGACGGCACCTACGACTGGAGCAAACAGGCTGGACAGCGCAAGTTTCTCAAGCTCGCCAAGCAGAGAGGTGTGCCTTATTTCCTCGCCTTCTGCAACTCAGCACCCGTGTTCTATACCAAGAACGGACTCGCAACCAACACAGGGCGCGGCGGCACCATCAATCTGAAGGATGATTGCTACGGCAAATTCGGAAAGTTCATCGCCACATCTCTCAAAGGCATCGAAGAGCACGATGGCATCCACTTCAACTACATCAGCCCTATCAACGAGCCGGATGGACATTGGAACTGGACAGGACCGAAGCAGGAAGGAACCCCAGCCACCAACCGCGAGTTTGCCAAGGTGGCAAAGGAGGTAAGCAAAGCATTGGTAAAAAACAAGCTCAACACCGAGATTCTCATCAATGAGTCGAGCGACTATCGCTGCATGCTTGGCACCCACATGGCCGACTGGCAGCGAGGCTACGAAATCAACTCCTTCTTCACCAAGGACAGTACGCAGACCTATCTGGGCAAGACCAAGCAACTCCTCCCTCTCATCGGTGCTCATAGCTACTGGACCAATACCCCTATCCCATACATGAGAGAAATCAGAATGAAGATTAGGGAAGCATGTAAGCAGAAGAACATCAAGTTCTGGCAAACAGAACTCTGCATCATGGGCAACGACGAGGAGATTGGCGGCGGAACTCCTTACGACTTCTCGATGAAGACAGCCCTCTATGTGGCTCGTGTCATCCATCATGACCTGGTATATGCCAATGCCGAGAGCTGGAGCTGGTGGCGTTCTGCAGGCGGTGACTACCGCGATGGACTCATCCGCATATACAGCAAGGATGGATGGAAGAGCGGCTGGGCAGTAGATTCCAAGTTGATGTGGGTACTCGGCAACTATTCCCGCTTTATCCGTCCAGGTGCCCAGCGCTTCGATATCGCTACAACTTCTGCCGACGGAAAGCAGATAGAGGAAGGCTACAACGACCCTTACGGAGTAATGTGTTCTGCCTATCAGAATGCCAACGGCAAATGGGTGATTGTGGCAATCAACTATTCTGAGGATGTGAAGCCTGTCAACTTCCAACTCGATAATCATGAGCAGAAAAACTGGCAGATGTATCGTACCAGTGACATCTCTTCCGAGAGTTTAGCGCCTATTGGAAGTTGCGATGGAACCACGCAGTTGGCTCCACGAAGCATTACGACTTTTATGCAAAAATGATTGAAATAGTCCCTTTTTAACGAAAAATCCCCTTTATTGAACGATTTTTATCCTTCATAAAGGAGATTTTCCGTTATCTTTGCAAATGTTTTATCAAGAATACTAAAAAATAAGTATAATGACAGTAACAACTTCAATCAAGACATTAGCCTTTGCCTCACTATTGGCACTGGCACCGGCTCAGATGATGGCGGCACAAAAAGGTGGCACCTTCACTACCGGCGACAAGACATTCCTTCTCAATGGCAAACCTTTCGTGGTTAAAGCTGCCGAGTTACACTATCCTCGTATTCCTCGTGCCTACTGGGAGCATCGCATCAAGATGTGCAAGGCTCTTGGCATGAATACCGTCTGCCTCTATGTGTTCTGGAATATCCATGAGCAGGAGGAAGGCAAATTCGACTTCACTGGCAATAACGATGTGGCTGCTTTCTGCCGCCTCGCTCAGAAGAACGGCATGTATGTCATCGTTCGCCCGGGTCCATACGTTTGTGCAGAATGGGAAATGGGTGGTCTGCCTTGGTGGCTCCTCAAGAAGAAGGATATCCGTCTGCGTGAGCAGGATCCTTACTTCATGCAGCGAGTAGAAATCTTCGAGAAGGAAGTGGGCAAGCAGCTGGCTCCACTCACCATCCAGAATGGTGGTCCTATCATCATGGTTCAGGTGGAGAACGAATATGGTTCTTACGGCAAGGACAAGCCATACGTAAGTGCCATCCGCGACATCGTCCGCAAGAGCGGATTTGATAAGGTAAGCCTCTTCCAATGCGACTGGTCATCCAACTTCCTGAACAATGGTCTCGATGACCTGACTTGGACCATGAACTTCGGTACGGGTGCCAACATCGACCAGCAGTTTAAGCGTCTCGGCGAGGTTCGTCCGAATGCTCCCAAGATGTGTTCAGAGTTCTGGAGTGGCTGGTTCGACAAGTGGGGAGCCCGCCACGAGACCCGTCCTGCCAAGGATATGGTAGAAGGAATGGACGAGATGCTGAGCAAAGGCATCAGCTTCTCTCTCTATATGACCCACGGCGGAACCAGCTTCGGCCATTGGGCAGGTGCCAACTCTCCTGGTTTCCAGCCAGACGTAACCAGCTATGATTACGATGCCCCTATCAACGAATGGGGATTGGCTACGCCTAAGTTCTATGAACTGCAGAAGATGATGGCGAAATACAACGACGGCAAGAAGTTGCCAGCCGTACCTAAGGCTCCGATGCAGATCATCAAGGTACCAGAGTTCAAGTTTACCGAATACAAGCCATTGAGCTATGGTATCGGAAAGGAGAAAGAAAGCAACGCTCCTCAGTGCTTCGAGGATATGGATATGGGATGGGGAACCATGGTTTACGAGACCCAGGTTCCAGCCATCGAAAGTACATCAACCCTTACCGGCGAGTTCCACGATTTTGCCCAGGTATATGTGAACGGAAAGTATGTAGGCAAGATTGACCGTGTAAAGAATGAGAAATCACTCGAATTGCCAGCCATGCCACAGGGTGCACAGCTCACCATCGTAGTAGAAGGTATGGGAAGAATCAACTTCGGTCGTGCTATCAAGGACTACAAGGGTATCATCGGCAACGTAACCATCACTACACAGAAAGAGGATTGCGAACTTGCCCTCACCTCTACCCGTTGGAACAACAGCAGCATTGCTGATGATTACCAGACTGCAGTCAAGGCACTCACCATGCCAACCAACAAGATGCGCGGTCTCCAGACCAAGGCGGGTTACTATCGCGGCTACTTCAACCTGAAGAAGGTGGGCGACACCTTTATTAATATGGAGGCATTCGGCAAGGGTCAGGTTTACGTCAACGGACATGCCCTCGGTCGCTTCTGGCAGATTGGTCCTCAGCAGACCTTATATCTTCCAGGCTGCTGGTTGAAGAAGGGCAAGAACGAGGTGATTGTTCTCGACGTTGTAGGTCCTAAGGGTGAAGCAGGAAAGCCAGGTTCTACCGTGGCTCCTACCGCTTTCTGCCAGGATCATCCGGAGCTCGACAAGCTGAATCTCGAAAAGAGCAACAAGCATAACGAGCCAGGTCATCGCATGGATCTCAATTCAGAGACTCCTGTATTGAAGGGCGAGTTCAAGGCTGGCAACGGCTGGCAGACCATCAAGCTCGACAAGCCTGTAACCGGTCGCTACTTCGCCATCCAGGCAGAAAGCAGCCAGAGCGGTGACAGCCAGATTGCCATCGCCGAGGTTTATCTGCAGGATGCACAGGGCAACCGCATCGACCGCAACAACTGGGTAGCCTTCTATGCCGACAGCGAGAAGGGCAACTCAACACTCGACAAGATGTTTGACTTGCAGGAGAGCACTTACTGGCAGACCGAGAAGGGTGCCAACTTCCCACATCTCGGCATCGTGGATATGGGCAAGGAAGTTACCATCTCTGCCTTCGAGTACTTGCCACGTGCCGAGCAGGGTGCTCCAGGCAGCGTGAAGGCATTCAAGCTCTATGTAAAGAAATAAATGAAAAGAGGGAGACGGAAAGTCTTCCTCTTTTTTTTATTTTGTTTTTTATATATTATTATTCTACAATGCTGCGTTAAATTAACATTTAATCGTCTGTAAATCAATAACTTATATTGAGAAATGCTTATGAAAGCTTAACTATAAAAAGTTGGTCAAGTCGCTGATTTTCAGTAACTTTGCAAATCACGACAAACGCAAAATTATATGAATACAGGACTTGACCAATATATGGATATCTTTAAAGATGCAGTTGAAGATTCGGCTGCAAAGTTAACAAAAAGTTTCGAGAAAATACTCATCGAGGTGATAATTTTGTTCATGGTAATACCAAGAAAGATAAATTTCACCCAAATGGGGAGGTATGGCTCGCATGTTGAGCAAACCTATCGCAACGCATTCGGCTTAAAAAAGTCGAAAAGCATTGACTGGCTCAAACTTAATGTCTCACTTGCCAAGCGCTTCTTTGGTAAACAGGGAAGATGGAGATGAAAGATATAGAAGGAACAGCTTATACTTTGATAGCCTATTCCAAGGCACTCAGGTGTAAAGTTAGACTTGTCATCTGGCAGATGCCGAATGGCAAGAAGAAACTATTCTTCTCTACAGACCCCTCACTTTCGGGTGAAGAGGTACTTCTTTATTATAGAACCAGGTTCCAGATCGAATTTTGCTTTCGTGACGCCAAAGGCTATACTGGTCTTATGGACTGCCAGGCTCGCAATAAGTGGAAACTCGATTTTGCTTTCAATGCTTCGTTCACATCACTAAATGTTGCCAAGGTAACTATGAAGGAGCTGGGAATGGAATATTCTATGTCTTCATTCAAGTCACTGATGACCAACATTTATCTGGTGAAACGAATTTTTAAAGCAAGCGGGTACACCCCGAACCGAACTTTAATTAGCAAGATTTTCAAAGATCTCTCGTGCTTACAGCGTATAGCTGCTTAGCACATTATTGAATTATTAACGAACTATTGTAATAAATAAGCCGAAAAAAATAGGAGAAAAGATGATGTAAATGGATTCTTTTTTGTACTTTTGTACGCAATTAAAGAAATGCAAGACTTATGGAATCTAGATTCTTGACCAATTATACAGAGACAACCTTCCTGTCTACCATTCAGATGAACTTGCGCCGCTGCAAGTCATTTGCTTTTTCAGTCAGCTTTATCAAGAAAGCCGGCCTGGTACTCTTGGCTAAAGACATTAGTGCTGCTATAGAGCGTGGAGCTAAAGGAAGAATTATCACTTCTACTTATCAGAATTTTACCGATGTAGAATCGTTAAACTACTTTTTGAGTTTGGCACAACATCCTAATTTTGAGTGTCATCTGGACGATGAATGTTTCCACGATGAGAAGAACTATTTTACTAATGGTTTCCATTCTAAAGGCTATATTTTCGAACTGGAAAATGGTATAGAAATGGTTGTAGGTTCTTCTAATATCACACGCTATGCTTTGCTGAAAAACATAGAGTGGGATTTGGTGGTGAATTGCGAGCATGATACCGAGGCTTATCTTGATGCAATGAATGAGTTTGAAAGCCTATGGAATCAGACGTATGAATTATCGCAGGATAGAATTAAAGAATATTCTACCAAACTCAGTTTTGCTATTGAGCATTGGGATATGGATTATGATATGGCGGATTCTGAAATCAAACCTAATTATATGCAGCGCAAAGCACTTAGGGAATTGAACAGGTATCGTGCCATCGGTCAGGAAAGGGCTTTGGTGATTTCTGCCACAGGTTCAGGAAAGACGTATCTGGCAGCATTCGATGCGCTCAATTTTAACCCCGACAGATTGCTCTACATCGTACATGAAGGCTCTATCTTGAAGAAATCCCTGGAGACATTCCAAAAGGTCTTTGGCGGCTCTAAAACCTGCGGTCTGTATAATGCGGAGGCAAAGGAAACAGGTGAGGATTTCCTGTTCTCTACCAATGTTTCGATGTGCCGTTCGCTCGAACTCTTTGATAAGAAGGAATTCAATTATATCATCATCGATGAGTGTCACCATGCTGTAGCAGACAGTTATCGGAAAATCATCGACTATTTTGAGCCGGAGTTCCTGCTGGGCTTGACAGCTACCGAGAACCGAATGGATAATCAGGATGTAGTAGAGATTTTCGGCAATAATATCCCATACGAGTTGCGGCTTCGTGATGCCATCATCAATGATCTGATTGTGCCTTTCCACTATTATGGTATTCGTGACGAACTGGTTGATTATGGGTTGACAGCATCTGGCGAACGCCGTTTGATTTCGCAAATTTCTACACCTGAAAACTGCGAGTTTATCCACCAGCAGATAGAGAAGCATCGAATGGGAGACCAGAAGCTGAAGGCGCTGGCTTTCTGTAGAAACATCCAGCATGCCAGAATGATGGCTGATAATCTGGGTGATTATTACCATACAGCTTCCTTGAGCGGTAAGAACAAGACCGGTGAACGTATTCGTGCTTACAATGATTTACAGGATGAAAACCGGGATTTGGAAATCTTGTTTGCTGTAGATATCCTGAACGAGGGTGTGGATATTCCTGGTGTCAACATGGTGCTCTTTCTGCGCCCAACGGAATCGAGTACCATCTTCTTGCAGCAATTGGGTCGAGGTCTTCGTAAGTATACAAACAAGCCTTATGTTACGATACTCGATTTCATTGGCAACAGCTATAAGCGTAGCGTTCATATAGCCTTGGCGCTAGGCAGTCTTTCCCGCAATTCTATTTTGGAAAAGAAACTCTTAAAGTTCATGGTAAGGAATGATTTCAAGAGCTTGGGCTTGGATAAATATGGCGTTGAGGTACACATCGATGACCTTTCCAAAGAGGAAATCATCGACAAGATTGAGAGCGAGAATTTCAACCGCATCAACTATCTGAAGATGGATTATCAGAACTTCAAGGCATATCTGAAAACTCCGTCTTATCCATCGCACATGGATTATATGAATAGTGATTATGCTCCTAATCTCTTGAAATTCATGAAGATAAAGATTGGCTCCAAGAAAACCAATTCTTATTATGGTTTCTTGAAGGGTATAGAAGAAGAGGGCTTGCCGGTATTCTCAGAAGAGCAGATTGCTTGTATCAATTATCTGTCTAGTCTTTTGCCTTTGGTAAGAGAGCATGAGTATTTGGTAATCAAGAATTTACTGAACGGAGAGTCTTCTTTATCTCGTATTGAAGCCAATATCCAGGAGGAGATTCCTGGTTTCAAGCATGAGCAACTGGAGCACGCTTTGCGATTCCTGCAAGAGGGATTTGCTGTGAAGATAGAAGCGGATGAAGTGCATTTGTGTGGCGAAAGAGAAGAAGAATATGAGGCATATCTGCAAGATTTGCTTAACTATGGTTTGACGCAATATGAGGCAAGATATGCTGACACGAAAGAAGATTTCCTGTTGTGGCAGGATTATCGTCAGGACCAGGTGCTCTTGAAAATCCTGGAGAATCCGAAGCACAATCAGTATGGCACTTACTATAAGGATGGCAATATGTATGTATTTGCTGGTTTAAAGAAGGATGCCTCGCTGGATGAACATTTGAAGTATAATGACAAGTTCTTGTCGCCAGATGTTTTCCAGTGGGAAAGTATTAATGATATTTCAGACAAGGACGAAGCTAAACAGAAAGCCGCTAAGAGAGTCTTTGTGTTTGTGAGGAAGGTAAATATGGAGAATGGTATCACCCTGCCGTACACCTATGTAGGAACGGGTCATTTGGAGAATCCGAGAAAGAATGTAACGACGAATGGTTCTATATTGTATGATATCCACATGGACAATCCGTTGTCGCAGGAATTGCAGGAAGACTTCCAGTGGATGGAGTAAATGATATTTTAATAGCAGATAAGAACAATGAAACATTATAATGTAGTAGCAGCCGTGGTTTGCCATGATGGCAAGTATCTCTGCATGCAGAAAGACAAGACAAAGTTTGATTATACCAGCTATAAATGGGAATTTCCTGGTGGCAAGATAGAGCCTGGTGAAACTCCTCAACAAGCGCTGGCTCGTGAGCTGATGGAGGAGATGGAATATCCGGTAGAAGTAGGAGAGGAGTTGGTAACTGTGAATCACGAGTATCCTGATTTCTCGATAACCATGACTGCCTTTCTGTGTACGCCAAAAGGCGATGCTAATGGGTTCAGGAGGCGTGAGCACGCTGGTAGCAAGTGGTGCAGCAAAGATGAGCTGAAAGGGCTCAACTGGGCTGCAGCGGATGTTGGGATAGTTAGAATTTTGCTATAAAATACTCGATGGCAGCTAACAAGTCATCGAGATTGTTCTTGATGACATCTAGCACTATTAGGACGAATAGACATGTTTTTATATCGCTATTACAAAGACTATTTACAAGTCGTGTAGCAATTAATTAAAATAAAGAATAGAAATGAGATTTGACATACATACATTGATTGGCGAGGCGACAGCCTACGACAAGAAACAACAGATAGAAGCCAAACGACCTAAGAGTTGGCTCAAAAGTGTATCTGCCTTTGCTAATGGTGAAGGTGGCACGCTTGTATTTGGCATTACTGATGACGACCAAGTAGTAGGACTTGAAAATGCGGAACAAGATGCTGAACTCATCAGCGAAGCCATCAAGTCTAAGTTGGATCCTATCCCAACCATCAATTTGGAATTTCAGGAAATTGAGGGGAAAAAACTGATTTTATTGCATATAGCCTCTGGTGATGAGACTCCTTATTATTATATAGGTGACAAACAACGTGTCGCCTTCATCCGCATAGGAAACGAATCAGTTGTAGCAGACCGCATCCAATTGAGAAATCTTGTTCTTAAAGGAACTGGCAAGAACTACGACAGTCTTGCCGCACCATACAGATTTGATGATATGTCATTTACCAAATTGAAATCAGTACATTTCAAACGCTTGGGACGCTCTTTTGAGGATTCTGAGTTCACATCATGGGGTATCATCGACACACAAGGAAAACTTACCAACGCAGGCGCACTAATAGCAGATGACTCTCCTATCCGTCAATCAAGAATATTCTGTACAAGATGGAATGGGCTTGATATGACAAGTGGATTGGGCGAAGCTTTGGATGACGCAGAGTTTGAAGGAAGTGTCATTGGACAATTGCAAGATGCCGTAGCATTTGTCAGAAATAACTCGCATAAGAAATGGTGGAAAGAAGCTACTTACAGAGAAGAACTTCCAGACTATCCTGAACGTGCCGTAACAGAAGTGATAAGTAACGCCATCATTCATCGCAATTATTTAGAACTTGGCAGTGAAATCCACATTGACATATATGATAATCGAATGGAAGTATATTCACCAGGTGGTATGATGGACGGAAGTCTTATCCAACATCTTGATCCAATGAACGTACCTTCTAAACGTCGTAATCCTCTCCTTGCAGATTTCTTCAATCGACTTGAATTGATGGAACGCAGAGGGAGTGGCATGAAGAAGATTGTCAAGGAATACAAACATTTTGAAAAGTTCCCTGGGTACAAAGCACCAGAATTCAAATCTAACTCTGGAGAATTTCATGTGACTCTATGGAATCTCAATTATGACGAGAAACAGTTCGCCAACTCAGGAAAACAGTTCGCCAACGACTCAAAAGAGTTCGCCAACTCAGAAAAACAGTTCGCCAACGACACAAAAGAGTTCGCCAACTCAGAAAAACAGTTCGCCAACGACACCAAAGAGTTCGCCAACGAAAAGAAAGAAACAGCCAAAGAAGTCAAGCAAAGAAAAGAGTTCGTGAAGGCTAAAAGAGCCATCTACAAACTTATCACTTCTAATCCAAAGGTGACAACTGCGCAAATAGCAGAAAAACTAAACGTATCAACACGCCAGGTACAAAAATACCTCAAACGATTGATAGAACAAAATCTGATTGTGAAAGAAGGAAGTAGAATAAATGGTTCGTGGAAAATTCTCGATGAAGAATATACGGATTTCTTTGGACGCATATAAAATTGAATACATTCGTAGATTTGGAATTAGAAAAATTACGGCTCAGGGGAGGTTGTCTATCCACGGACAATCTCCCCTGAGCCGATTTCTCGATAACCATGACTGCCTTTCTGTGTACGCCAAAAGGCGATGCTGATGGGTTCAGGAGGCGTGAGCACGCTGATAGCAAGTGGTGCAGCAAAGAAGAGCTGAAAGGGCTCGACTGGGCTGCAGCGGATGTAGGGATAGTGGCAAGTATCTTATAATATATTAGCCTATCCTGTCATCATCCGATAAGGCAAATCCCTCTATATAGAATTTCTCCTTAACATCGTTTATGATAGCTTCTTTCTGCTCCTCGTTGGAGTCTTCTTTCTCGAACGCAAGTATCAGATAATCATTGGATTTCGTTGGCGAGAATATCTTGCCGATAAGCTTTCTGAAATTCCGGCTGACGAATTCTTCTACTTGCGTATCTTCTTTCGGCGTGAGGCGATAGAAGTCGTATCTTTCGTCCAGCATCTTCTGGATTTCATCACGGAACATCTTGCGAACCCGGTTTTTCCAGGCGAATTTCTGGTGCTCGTTATGACGGGCATACAGAGATACTACATAGAGGAAGTTGACATCGTAGTGGAAGACGAGAAGGGTGTCGCGGTCGAACAGGCGGTCGTTGAAATGCTGGGTGTTGAAGCACTTATGTTCCCTGTCGGTTGACGAAATCTGGTCTGAGAAAGAGAGATTCTCTGCCATCTTTGCGCTGATGAAGAAGTTCGGAATGATGTTGTAGCCTTCCGTCAGGTCATCGCGAAGCTTGGGTACGTTGCCAAAATTACGCTTGTCGTATTGCAGTTCTTCATCGTCCTTATCGTCGTTCATAAAGAGGTTCAGGTTCCACTGGATGATGTTTCTGGCGTACGTAAACTGCTTATACACAGATTCTTTGCCGATGGAATGACCTAGCTTGTAATATTTGCTGTCGCCGATGTAATAAACTGGCTCCTGATTTCTTGTTGTAATCAGGTTCTGGTAGCTGTACAAATGGTCTATGCGCTTGCCGTCAGCCTGTTCTTTCAGTCCGGCTGGAATGTTCTTCTCGCCTAGAAGTTCATCAATAATGGCCTCGAAAACGATATTGAAACTCTTAACCAGAAGATACTCCTTGCGTTCCTGCTGGATGTTCATGCGCTTGGCGTTGTCAAAGAAATCATAGCATAGTTGCCAGAGGTGTAAAGCCTTGTCTGAGAAGTATTTATACTTAATCTGGAGCAGTCTAGTCTTCCCTAATCCATCCAGATAGGTCTTGAAACGATAGCCTGTTATCAGCTGGAAATTGCAGTTGATATGATTGGCGAAGCCGTATCTTTCGCTGATATAATTCAGTATGGAATAGAAGATAATCAGGAGTTCTTCATCAAAATTAATCTGCTTTTTCCTGTTGACAGGATGGGGATAAACAGGGCTGTTTTTGCTGATGATGGCTCTCGTGGTGGCTATGGTCTTTGACCAATGAATGCGGTTGTAACCGGAATGGATGTTCTTCAGGATGAAGAAGATGAAATCCTGGTTATGCTTGTTGAAGTCGATGAGAGCCAGCAGAATATCGAGAAATGTGTTGTTGATTTGTCTGTTACTTTTACCGAGGCACGCTATTTTCTGGTGATAGACAATGCCGTTTCTGGTGGTATTGTTGTAAACTTCGATGGTGCGGTAAATCCAGACAGAGAACTCATAGATGAAGTCTTTCTCCTGTTGAGAGAGTGGGTTGTTCTGGTTCAGGTTGACGATGGTTTCCGGGGCGTATTTGCCGAATACTCTTTCGCCCTCTGGGGTGTCTTCGAGCAGTACTTTCGGCAAAATAAAGACGCAATCGTTGAGCTGGGTATTGTAGTAATACCCAACGTAGTTGATGCTGACGTTGCCATCAATGTCCTGCATGGCGTCGATGCCGTGCAGAACATCCCTAATCTGTTCAGCCTGATACTGATGTTCTTCTATGAGGATTCTCATAATGTCTTTATTTTGTTGGTTCTACTGTCCAGCCTTGTTCTTTTGCAAATTGGATAATAGAATCAATGTTTGTTATATTCCACCAATTGCTTACATAAAACTCGACTCCATCAGAAGAATAGAATTTTCTTTTTTTATAAAAGCCATAGGCTCTTTTCTTGTAACTATCTATAGCGTTTTCTATTTCCTGACGAGTGACTATTAATCCTATGAGTTTCAGTTCCTTTCCAAGCATCGAGTCTGGGAAGGTTTCTTTGATTTTAGAATATTTCATCTCGGGATGTTCCTTCAGATATTGTTTAATGATGGAAATACCTAAGTCACCTTTGCCAAGCGGTTCAGAGCCATTGAAACTATATTTTGTTTTATCGTTGCCTTTAGTTTCATTGTTGCTTGGGACAGCATCAATTTTTTCCTCTTCTTCTCCTTCTTCTTCTGAAATGTATTCCTCCACTCCCAAATTCGCCAAGAACTGCTCAACGATAGCTATATCAACGTTAGTTTTGCCGTTCTTATCCTCATAGAATCGGTCGAAAGACAGAATCTTGCCTTCTTCATCCTGAAAGTCCTTATCATCGAATCCATAGTCCTTGAACACATCATTCCAGAGATAGAAAATAACCTTACTAACGAACAAGTCGGCATCGATTTCGCCATCCTTTGCCTTGCAGAAGAAATAGCCGAGCTTCTTGTCTTCTGAATTGGTAAGTGAACCAATCAGCTCATTAACCTTGCTGATAAATGACCACCAATTGTATTGCTTATCACCCGTGTTGATGTACCAGTTGAGAGGAGCGTTGGTTTCTTTGTCACGACCTTCACGAATAGGCACATACTTCCAATCCCAGCGGCGCTTAAAGGCTGAGTCAATAGGGAAGAGACTCTGGTCGCTGGTGTTCATTGTAGCCCAAATATAGAGGTTTGAAGGCAGAACAAGGCGCTCTCCCTTCATGATGAGGTTTACCATATTGGCTTCGCCATAGAGCTGGTTGATTTCGTCTTTATTCGTAATCTCCCATCCCGCAAATTCCTTTTCGAGATACTTCTGCATATCCTTATCTGCAACGATAGGATAATCAGAAAAGCCATATTCGTTGCGATCGAGCAATTGGAACAGATCACCAAAGATTTGGGCACAATTGCCTCGGTTTATTTCTTCGATAATAAGAAATTGCTTCTTTGATGCCTTATTCTTAGTGAAAATTTCTGGAGTATCGAGAAGTGCTGGGTGGATTCTATTATAGCTTTTATCGCTCTTTTCACTCTTTTTGCTACCAAGTTTCTTCCACGCTTCAACATAGGCTTCGAGAAAAGCCTGAGGAATGAACTTATAGGCAATTCTTTCTTCCTTTACGACTTCCTTTGTATCGTCATCGATGACCTTTTTCCCATAGCAATCTCGGAGATCAACTTCTTCTGTAATAGGTTTATAAGTACCTACAAAAGAGGCGTAATCAGAGTCTGGATGGAATGTAGTACGAATCACGCTCTCTCCGAAAGTCAAGTCCTTGATGGTCTTTGATTTGCCTGTGCCAGGAGCACCATAGTAAATCTGCTGAAGGCCTGTAGTCTTAAGCAAATGGTTTTCTGCACGAGAAGATTCTGCTGGATTCCCTTTTCTGACGAGTTCGTTCTTTGGGTCAAGAACCATCTTAGCCATCGCTGTCAACGTAGCGTTGTAGCCATATTCATATTTATCAATGTCAGACAGTTCTTTGAGTTCTACTCTGGCATCCTCAGCCTTTTTGTTGGGGTTTTTTCTATAGTAGTCTATAAATTCTCCCAGCAATTGCTTGGATATGGTACGAATACTAAAGCTGCCTTTGCTCCCTGATTTTACCAGATAGCAAAGTCTGTCTTTATCAGCAATTATAATGCGCCCGTCAGTAGATTGGTCGCCAACCATAAGTTTATCGTAATCTTCCATGTTGTTTTGACTTCTATTGTTTTTCCTTGATAAGTTTGATGATGCTATTTAAAAAGTCATGAGCGGGGTGTAGCATATTTTCTACGTCAGAATTACTAACATCATATTCACAGTTATAATCAGCTTTCATTCTTAATTGTTCCATCCTGGAGAAAAATGCACCAAGTTCTTTGTCAATTTTACCTGTCTTAACGAAATTCATACCAAATACGCCTAAAGTACCAGCATGAGTATGTGCCGAAAGCCCATAATGTATTAATAGTGCCTGAGCAGCATGGAAACAAGAATAGTAAAACCTATTAGCTGCCAAATCCCATAATCCCATAGAAAGCATTTGCTCTGCTTCTGCTATAAATCTTTTTGCTTTTTCCAGACGAAGTTCTACTAAAGAACTTCTTTCATCGTTTGTTAGCCCCATAAACTTACTCCTTCCTTTTCTACATTTTTATAAAATGGTGTAATCTTATATTTCTGCCACTCCTTAGCGGAATACATTACTGGGTTTATTTCTTTTCCTAAATCCCAACCTAGTTCGGTAAGAGGATAGGTAACTTTGTCATAATCAGAAGGAAGAAGCTGTTCCTTGTCTAAGATAACAAGAATGTCCCAGTCGCTATCATCTCTAGCGGTACCTCTAGCTTGTGAGCCAAAAAGTATCGCTTTCCCGTATGGTGGCATATTCTTTGCCAGGCATTCACGGATGGCTGTCAATGTAAGTTCTTGTTCCTTCTTCATATTGCAAAGATAAAATAAAAACCTGAAACTACCAAGTAAAAACCTTCTTTTTTATGAATTATTACACGATTTATGAGAAATTACTGATAAGCTTATATTTCCTTTGCCATCTTTTTTTCTGCAAAATAAGAAATATTTCTCCTTTATGCAAGTTTTTGGGCTTTTTCTTTTGTGTTTTCATGAGAAAAGATTAATTTTGCCAATGAATGGTGTTAATTGATATAAGAATTGTTTCTTTTAATAGAATTAAATAATATGAGTATATTGGACAAAATACCTTCTTTGGCAGGAAATGAACTCTTCCAGAAACTTGCTGCGATAGAGGACATTACTGCACTCTGCAAGGAAGATCAAGAGAAATATGATGATGCAATCAAGGTGATGCGTGACCATATTGCAGCTTATAAAGGAGCTATCATAGAGGCTAAAATTGAAGTAGCTAAGAATATGCTGATGGAAAACGAGCCTATTGATAAAATCGCAAGATATACAGGGCTTGCCAAGGAGGATATTTTAAAACTCAACTAATATTTGAACGATGTTGCTGGTAAGTGTGACCTCGTTTTTATTTCTAAGTTACGTTAAAAGAAGTCTTTGTAAATAAAGAGTATGTCGGACCGTTTGACCATAGAACAGCGCTACAACAATATGGCGGCAATAAGGGGCAGGGATACCAAACCGGAGATTCTTGTCAGGAAATTTCTGTGGAGTAGGGGATTCAGGTATCGGCTCAATCACCCGCGGTTGCCGGGCAAGCCGGACATCGTGCTGAGGAAATATCGCACCTGTATTCTGGTGAACGGGTGCTTCTGGCACGGACATGAGGGGTGCAAATATTATGTGGTGCCGAAATCGAACACCGGATTCTGGATGGAGAAGATCAGGAGGAACCGGGAGAGGGACCATGAGGTGCTGCACCGGCTGGCTGAAATGGGATGGCATACCATCGTGATATGGGAATGTGAACTGAAGCCGGCGGTAAGGGAGAAGACGCTGGAGTCGCTCGCCTTTACGCTGAACCATATCTATCTGGAAGATCATCATATCAGAAGATATGAATTGCCGGAAGAAGTGCCGGAAATGGTGGCGGAGCCGGAGGCGGAAAGACGAGAGGAATAGGCAGGGATTTCACGGATTTTTTAAGGCTTTTGCCCTTACAGGGCGCAAGGCGGATTGTGCTTATACCCAGGGTGTTACCCTGGGCTAGGTGCTTCTGGGCCTTCAGCCCGTAAGGGGGGAAGTGACTAGAGCAGCACAGATCTCAGAATTTTGATATAAAATAATTTATAGCTGCTAGTAAGTCATCGAGATTATTCTTGATGACGTCGAACACGATGTCTCCATCAATATCAAAATAGCCATGTGCTATATGGTTGCGAATGCCAATAACATCTTGCCATGGTATTTCTGGGCGCTCATTTAGTAGGCGAGATTGAGTTAATCTGTCAATTTGTTTAACTCCCTCTCCAATTGCTTCGATAAGCATACAGCTAGCTGCAAGATTCTTCATTCCTTCTGGTGTACAATAGTAATCGTCAACAGTCTGTACATCTTTGTTCCAATCTTGCAATTGTTTTATGGCTTCCTTAATTTGTATTAAGGTTCCAATAATTCTATTTGATGATGTATATTCCGTCATGTTCTATTTCTTTAAGGAGGAATGGATTGATATGCTTGTGCAATCTTACAATGTCAACAGAACATTCCAGCAGGTTTTCTAGAAAACGTTTCAGTCTTACTACAAGGAACATTTTCGGTTCCATATCTACGCATATATCAACGTCACTACCTTCTTTCTGTTCGTTTCTAGACACAGAACCGAAAAGGCGTAATGATTTAATGCCGAAGTTCTTTTTTAGCTCTTCGGCATGAGAAGTGATGAGTGATATATAATATTCCCTTGACTTCATAATTATCGTTTTTGTTTCTACCGCAAAGATAGTGCAAATCGAGTGCAGAACATCAAGCTTGCTTGAATGTTTTGCCGAGATGCAGCCTATCTTCTGCAAAGATAAAATAAAAACCTGAAACTTCCAAATTAAAGCCTTCTTTTTTATGAATTATTACACGATTTATGAGAAATTACTGATAAGCTTATATTTCCTTTGCCATCTTTTTTTCTACAAAATAAGCAATATTTCTCTTTTATGCAAGTTTTTGGGCTTTTTCTTTTTGGGGGTTCATAAGAAAAAAATAATTTTGCGGATGAAAAGTTATGATGGGATTGAAGAAATCCCTTTTTAAAAAAGATAGAGTAATATGTCAGACCGTTTAACCATAGAACAGCGCCACAACAATATGGCGGCAATAAGGTATTGCCATCGTTCGTCAAATCCTTAGTATACAATAAGTAGCGTTGTGACACCACCTTAGAGTATTTATTTTCTATTGTTTACGAAATCTTTAACTTCTTGATTTTATGCCTTTTGGCGGTGCAAAAATACAAAAATATTAGAAAATACGCAAATCTTTTTAGCTAAAATCTTGGAAAATACGCAAATCTTTTTAGCTAAAATCTTGGAAAATACGCAAATCTTTTCGGTCTGTAAGGGCAAAAGCTTTAAAACTCCAGACAAAACATAAAGCTTTTGCCCTTACAGGGCGCAAGGCAGATTGCGCTTATACCCAGGGTGTTACCCTGGGCTAGGTGCTTCTGCCCCTTCAGGGCGTGTAGGGGGGCAAGGTATCTAAAGTACCGATGCACAGACCTTGCGGAACCAGTCGAGTTTCTTGCCGCTCATTTCTGCTATGGATAAGTTCTCTTTGTTCACATCTTCTGGCTCAAATTCATAATAAGAATCTTCGGTAGGGAGATAATCCTCTGGAAGATCTTCTATGGAGTGGGCCTGGAAATTGTGGTGATTTTCAATTCCCTTCGTCCGGTGCCCGTTGGTTCAGGGCGTGTAGGGGGTTATTCCTCCGGCCAAATTGTTTTGTACATTGGCCAAACATCCATTTGGGGAACTGGAGTCAATTTTGCAAATTGATTTTTTTCATAGAAACCTACTGCGCTATAATCAGAGGTATGCCAAGCTCTTACAGTCAAGAAGACGCAACCGGCATATCTTTGGTTTCTAGCCATCGAAGCTATTTCTTCAATTAAGGCTGAACCTAGGTGTAAACTTTGAAATTTTTGTTCAATAGCTAAGTAGGCAATTTCTAAAGCGGGATAAGTATATTTTTGTTCGAATTGTTCTCGGAATGTTTCTTTTACTGCTGGCAAATCGGTTCCTGCTGCCCCCATACGCATATCATCAAAATCATCTGAATCAATGTCAACAGAGTCGAATGCTAAGGCGAAAATTGCAACAATCGTGTTGTTTGCTTTTAAGCGGACACAAAATGTCTTACAATAATGACTCTCTTCACAATCTTGTAAGTGATTATGAAGAAAGTCATCCATTTTGTCTTTTCCTGTATAGAAATTTATCAACTCTTCAAAGTCTGATAAAAGTTCTATTTTATATTCTTCTAAATTCATTCTAAATTCCACTCAAATTTATATGGATAATTTGATGTTTTTGTGGCATCGTCTTTCTTTGCTTTTGCACCGATGGATGCAAGAGCGGCTTTACGAACGGCTTGTGCGTATTTGCCTTTAGCTAAAACTTTTGGTGCATTTATTCCTAACATAATTATATAATTTAAAATGTTTGTGATGCAAACGTGCGCAATGAAAGCTTGCTTTCAAATTGCCGAGTGCAGCTTTTCTTCTGCAAAAATAAGCAATATTCCTGTAACTTCCAAATATTTAGCTGGTTATTTTATTCTTTTTAGTATTAAAACGAGTATTTGACGGGTTATGGTGATGATTTGTCAGTTCAAAATTCATCAAGCAAGAATGAAAATTCTTAAATTCTTAAATTCTTGATTCTTAAAATTATACCAAGTGCTTGATTCGTTTTTCGTCAAGAATTAGAGAATTTTTCTTAGTTAATTTCTTGGAAGTTACGAAAGAAAAGCGTATCTTTGCAACGTGAGTACATAAGGAAGAGTGTACTACGTTTTTAGATTGTTGGATTTATAATTTGAAGCATATGGAGACTTTAGAAAAAATGCCTTTCGAGGCTCAGCATAAGATATTCAAAAGACTGGCAGAAATCGCCGACTCCAAGACTCTGACCAAAGAGGAACAGGAGAAATACGACAACAGCATGATGGTCATGTGGGACAATTATGCGGTATTTAAGCATGCTGTGGAAAAAGAAGCCAAAAAGAAAAGCAAAGAGATTGCTTTGAAGTTGTTAGCGCGCAATACTCCATTAGATGATATTGCCGATCTCACCGACTTATCTATCGAAGAGATTAAGAAATTGGAACAATAAAATTAACAAAGTTGAGTTAGGAACCAATAATTTGAAATCGTCAGCAACCTGCTGACGATTTTTGGTTTTACAATGAATCCGAGAAAAGTTCCGCAAACTGCGGCTTAGTACCCTCTCTGCTTCTCGTAAATGAAATCATCGGCGATGTAGCCATTGCTCATGAGATACAGGCCGGTGCGCTTATCGTGGAGTTGGGCACAGGTCTTGCTGCGATAGAAAAGATCAAGAGCCAGAGCTGGAGATATTTCCAGGCGTTGTGACAGTTCGTATGCTACGCCACCTATCTGATAGCTGAGAATCATTTCTTGAATCTCAGGTGTCTTTGTGTTGATCTGTTTATATTTTTTCTGTTCCATTATATACTAAGTATTTATTGATGAGAGTTTGATTGAGTAAGCAAATCTGATTGTTGGGCTTATGAAATATTAACTGCTGTAGGGCTGATTCTGCATCGTAAAAACCTGTCATGTATAGGTTTACGGTATCGATTACTCGGTCGTTAGCGATACCTCCTTCTACATAATCGTAATCTCTGGCAGGGTTTTCGCCCCGTCTGTTGCCCACGATGAAGTCTAGCCAGTCTTTATCGTATGCGGTAAATATCTTGCAGCGAGCTTCTGCAAGAATAGCATCCCTATCTAGAGTGTAGATATTGAGTAGGGGTTGTGCTGCTCTTTTTTCGGCTATGGTTTTAGCCCATTTGATTGCCTGATTCTTTAAATCGGTTACATAGAAGCCTTGGCCAAAGTCTAACCTTGGTCTTACAACATGATTAAGTGGAGCTTCTATAATTTCTGTAGCTCCATGATAAACAGTTATTTTCATCTGTCTTTCTTCTCCCAATTAGTTAGACACTCAATGATATCTTCTATAAGATACTCTCGACTTTCGGTGTGGAGCGTATCGTAGTGGGGCAGAATGAACTTGTTGATTAAATCAACCTTTCTCATTCTTTCGTATATTTCAATATATGGTACCCCGAGCTTTCTTGCAGCTCCCTCAACGCATGAAGCAGCGAATGCGAGCTTGATTTCTTCTAGGGGTAATTGTATTCTGTTGTTTTCTTGTTTCATATTTTCGTCCTTTCCTGCAAAGATAATGCAAAAATAAGCAATATTTCTCTTTTCTGCAAGTTTTTGGGGGATTTCTTTTGTGTTTTCGTGAGAAAGATTAATTTTGTATCGAATAAAATTCGAGACCATTTACCGCATAGAGCGGTACGTTAGTAACCCAATCTTCCTGCAGATAATCATTCATGGAGATGCGATAGGCCTTCTTTGACTGGTTGTCTGCAACAAACTGGCGCAGGCTCTTTGCCTTGACATTCGTCTCGGCTTTCACCTCCAGCGGAACAATCTCATCCTCCTCATCCTGGAGCAGAAAATCAATCTCCTGAGTACTGTTGGTTTTGGCATAATAATACGGTTCATACCTGAGAATGAGCTGCTGCAAAACATACTGCTCCGTCAATGCCCCTTTAAACTCGGTAAAAATACTGTTGCCAGCCACTATTGTCGCAGCCTTGAGATTAGACATCGCACCTAGAAGCCCGACATCCAGGACAAAGATCTTGAAGGCCGCCCGGTCTTCATAACTGGCAAGCGGCAGTCGGGGAGCCTTCACATTATATACCTTATATATCAGTCCGGCATCCAGCAGCCACTGCAAGGCCAACTCATACTCCCGGGCTCTTGCCCCCTCGCGCACCACTCCATAGATAAACTTCCTGTTTTCCTTGCTCAACTGGGCGGGCAAGGATTTCCACAAATCAGTAATACGGGGAATAATCTCCGATGGAGCATGCTTCGACATATCTCTCTGATAACTGTTCAGAATGTCCTTCTGTATGGTTCTCACCTCTTTCCAGTCACGATTCTGGCTAAAGCTCAATACGGCTTCAGGCATGCCTCCCACGTAGTAATAATACTTCAAGAGTTCCTGAAACTTGGGAGCAAACATCGTTATCATATTCCAATCCTTCGTCTGAAGCAGCTGCGCCAGATTCTTCTCCCCCATAGCCATCACGAACTCGATAAAGTTCATTGGATACAGAGAGAGAAATTCCACCTTACCCACAGGAAAAGATTCCCCCTGATGCAGTTCGATACCCAGAAGAGAACCTGCAGCTATGACATGATAGCCCGGCGCATTCTCTGCAAAATATTTGAGAGAAGTAACAGCATGAGGGGCAGCCTGAATCTCATCCAGGAATATCAGCGTTTCGCCCTCTGTGCAGGTTACATTCGTTGCAGCCCCAATAGCTGTAAGAATTCTAGGAATACTGAAATCCTGTTCAAATAGATTCTGCAGGATCTTCATCTCTTCAAAGTTCACATATGCCAGCTGCTTGTAATTCTGGCGGGCAAACTCCTTCACCAGCCAAGTCTTTCCCACCTGTCTGGCGCCCTCTATAATAAGAGGTTTACGATATTGTTTATTCTTCCATTTCAGAAGTTCATTGATAGCTAATCTTTCCATAATCCGTATCTTAAAATCACATTTTATGAGGGAATAATCACTTGTTATCCCACATTTTATGAGGGAATAACGCTGCAAATATACACATTTTATGAGGGAATCCTATCATGTTTTTGCACATTTTATGGGGGAACACCCATTTTTTAACTGATTTTAAAGGATGAAATGAAGTATCTACTCAGCAGCACCCCCTATGGGCATGAGCGTATCTCCCTAATAACCTCCAGGGGGGTAGGGTGATTCCTTTTTTCTTTACAAAAAGGATGGAGGGAGAAGGAGAGGAGAAGGATTGAGAGAGGCGTTACAGTTGTTACAGTTGTGACAGTTGTGACAGTTTTCAGGGGAGGGGTATATGAAATCGGGCTGCTTTCAAATTGTTATTATTATATTTAACTTATTATATATATATTTATATATATAATAAGTTACCTCTAAAGAGAGGGAGGTGGGGGTAGGCGCTGAAAACTGTCACAACTGTCACAACTGTCACGCTTGGGAGGTGGAAATGGGTTCGGTTGTTGATGATGGATTTCTTGCTTCCTACTGTTTTCGGAGTAAGAAAGCATAGAGAAACTTTTTACAAAATATAGTTTTCTCGCACGATAAATTATGAGTTGGCAAGATTAACCGGATGTGTTCGAAGTGTTAAATCCGTTTAACATAACTCTGCAGGGTGAAATTTGGTAGTATTAGAAAATTGCCGTACCTTTGCACTGTCGTTAGAAGAAAGGCTGCACTCGACAAAGCTTAAGCAAGCTTAGCTCTGTTCTCGTTTGCACTTTCTTTGCATCGTGATTCAAGAAAGGATGCACTCGACAAAACGCACCCCACCAAGTTAACATTCAACACTCAACATTCAACATTTATATTAACCCTTTAATAATTTAAGATCATGGAACAGAAAGGAACATTGAAGTATCGTAAGTTGCAGCGTACACCACAGAGCGGCGAGAACGCTGGTAAGAAAAAGTGGTATGCCACTGCGGTAACCGACCGCGAGGTGGATTTCGAGGGATTCGTATCCCACATCTCTGACCACGGTTCGCCTTACTCCCGAGGTACTATCCACGGTGTGCTGATGGATGCACTCGACCATCTGCAGGAGTTGATTCTCGACGGCAAGAGCGTGCGTCTCTCTGACCTCGGTCTGTTCTCTATCGGTATGACTTCGAAGGCGGAGGATACCAAGGAGAAGGTAACGGCTGCCAGCGTAGAGGGTGTACACCTGATTGTGAGAAACACAAAAAGCTGGAGCAACTCTGAGCTGCGCAAGAAGTGCAAGATTCAGGAGTACGGCGGCTATACTGGCACCGACGAGGGTGGCACCTCAGGTGGTACTTCAGGCGGTACCTCAGGTGGCACCTCTGGTGGTACCTCAGGCGGCACTGAACAAGGTGGCGGTACCAGCCAGGGCGGCTCCGGAACTACCGGCGGCGGCTCTCAGGAAGGCGGCGACGGGCTTGAATAAAGCCCTCGCCTGAGGCCAACCCCCACCAAGTCAACATTCAACATTCAACATTCAACATTCAACATTATGAAAGCAAGTACCTGGAAAACAATTTTGCAAATTGCAATCTCATTTCTCACAGCCATCGCTACCACCCTCGGTATAACAAGCTGCAGCAGCTTTTAAAGGTAAAAAAGTAAAAAGGTAAAAAAGTAAAAAAAAGCCCCGATGCATCACGCATCGGGGCTTTTGCTTTATCTGCTTTTATCTGCTTTTTCTTCGTTTATCGGATATCTCTTCCTGCCTGGCTGTATCCTTCGAGCATCTTCGGGCTGCTGATAGGCTTGCGCGAACAGTAGTCGAAATCTACCTTCTTGTAGCCCTGGCTGGAACGCCAGCGGATGGTAAGCTTCACCGTCTTGCCTTCGGTATCAGGCACGGCATCGTTCAGATTGAACGCTACGAGGGCATCGCGCCAGTAGTTCTGAGGGTCGCCATTGGCATTGTGGCGCAGCTCTACCTCGTAAGGATTCTCTGGATTCACACCCGTAACGAGGTTGATGTAATGCACCTTCTGACCGCCCCAGAGAGCACGGAAACGGAGGGTGAGATAGCCATCTTCTGCCACCGTTACCCAGTCGCGCACGATGTCGACCATGTCGTCGCCATACTTCTCGCGGTTCTCGGTATCAGAACCGAGCGAAGGAACTGGCTTCTTGGTCAGGATGCTGTCTATCCAGTTGACGTGAATCACCTGGTTATACTTCTCGCTCTTCTCCGAGGTCTGCGTGTAGTTGACCAGGGCGCGAACCTCCTTACCGTCAAAGATGGTAGGTTTCAGGTTCTTGGCGAGCAGCGTGGTGTTGTCGTCGAGCTGCAGATAGCAGGCATCGCCACTCTTCTTCACGGTTACCAGTGCGTTAGGGAAAACGCGGTCCCAATCGGTATCGTTATCGTTATCGCACGACTGGAATGTGAGGGCCGACAGGAGCATCATCGCTGCCAGCCCGATCTTCTTGAAATCAATTTTTCTCATATATAATGTTCCTTTCTTTTTATTGTTTCACTTTCTGATAATAAAATAAGAAAGGAACAGAAATCTTGCTTCTGATTTAGAAAAAGATTGTTAAAAGCTCAATTAAAAATAATACGTGCAGCCGATGGTGGCAGCGCGGTTGCCGAAGTGCTGGCTCGCCATATCGTGGAAGCGGCCTTCGAGCGTCCAGTGCTTGCCCAGATTCTTGTATACCCCTACCTCGGCATAGAGATTAGCCGGGGTGTAGGCATCGCTGCGGCGGCGGGTGCACCAGATGAGATTGCCCGTAAAGCGCCAGCCATCGGCCATTGTGAGCTGCGGTGCCAACTTGAACACGGCAAAATGGTTGTATTCTGCATTGCGCTGCTGAGCCTCCTCTGAAGGGGTTTCGCTGCGCTGCCAGAAGTAGTTGACACCGGCTGTGAGGCGAAGGATGCCCTTGTGCCAGAAGGCGGTGGAGCCGATGCCGAGCGTATTGTCGTGGATGGTGCTGAGCTGGTGCTGGTGGATGTTCTTTACCGAGGTGCTGAGCACGAAGGCAGGGCGGCTGTAGGTATGCTTGAGCTCTACCACATTCGCCATGCTGTTGCCGATATCGGCACTGTATACCGGCTGCCAGGCGCCCTCCATATCGCCCGCGGTAACGAAATCGCCAAACTCGGGATTGAAGATGCGGCGGCAGTAGGTGGCCTGCAGGGTATGACCCGGCGTGAAGCTGTAATAGGCGCTCGCCGAGTAGATATGGTTGCGCGTGGTATGCTTCCAGTGCTCTTCCGGCGCAATCTGCTTAGGACGGAAGTTGATGATGCGGAAGCGGTCGCCTGCCATGAATCCCCACTTGCCGATGTTGTAATCCAGCTGGGCGTAGAAATCCTGGTAGTTGGAATGGTTGATGTAATCGGCGATGCAGTTCTTCTCGATGGAGAGTCCGCCCTCGAAACCTGCCGTAATCCAGAGATCAGGGGTGATGACCGGAGTGGCGTATTCTACCACCATGAAGGGGTAGGTAGAGTGGTTCTGGTAGGGCGCAGTCTGGGTTTCTTCCTGTGTACGGCCGTTGTCGCTGATATGCTCGGCACCCAGGGTAAAGAGGATGCTGGAGCCGTTGTCGGCGAGCGTGCGGGTATAGTCGGCCTGCAGATGATAGGCGCGCACGTAATCGGCTGGGGTGTGGGTGAAATGGTTGCGGGTGTAGGTCTGCATCGCATCTATTTCGAGCACATCCTTCGCGGTAGGCGTCCAGAGCAGATTGAGTTTGGCACCCTCGTGGGAGTAGTGGTTCACGGTGGTTCCTGAGAAGCCCTGGTAGGCATCCTTATCGCTGCTGGAGGTGCGCTGGAAGTTGCCTTCTACATGACTGAGCACACGGAGTTTATCCTGCTGGCTGATGACGCTGACGATGCCTTTTGCGCCGCCGTAGGTATCACCGAAGAGTCCCCATCTGCCGGTAGTTCCGTTCTCCTTCTTGCGCAGTGTGATGTCGATGACTTTCTTCAGACTGCTGCATCCCTTCATCACTTCGGCGTTCTGGCACACCTTGATGGTTTCAATCTCGCGCGCCTTGAAATGGTGGAGGAAGGTGGCGTAATCGAGTCCGTATTCCTGGTTGTCGATACGGATGACGAACTTGCCGTAGAGGTTGGAGAATGGATCTCCGCCGATGATGTTGTTGCCGTCGAGTGAGATGACTTCCGGGCACATCATGAGCACATCGAGGAGTGATTCTTCGCCTGTGAGTTCCATTTCTGGAATATGCATGATGTATCTGTCGCCGATATGTTCTATCGGGGCGGCCTGAGTCTGGTAAGTAGTGCTGGCCATCGCGAGTGCGATGACGAGCAGGCTTTTCTTCGTACTGTTGTTTATCTTCATTTTCTTCTAATTTATATTATTGGTAAAAAGGATTGCTTCGTGCCAAATTTACTTGCAAAGATAAGGCAAAAATCGGGGAATAACGAAAATTGGATGATTTTTTTTTCGTTCAATGCGTAAAAAGGGGTGTCATTGCGTAAAAAAGTGGAGAACGGGGCAAAAAAGAGGGCGTAAAACTTGCGTGGTATTAAAAAAAACATTATCTTTGCAAAAGAACAAAGAATTTTCTAAGAACTATACATATTATATAATAACCCTTAAAAAGATAAGAACTTATGAAGCGACTATTACACATTCAATTCCTATTGGTATTGTTGCTGGCGCTGGGATACTCTTCTCTGCAAGCTAAGCGAATCACACAATGGCAGGCTCAGCAGCAGGCTTACAGCTTCTGGGGAAAACAGATGCCGCAGAAGGCAAGGGCGAAGAGCAGGGCGGCTACTACCGCATCGCGCTCTGATGCTTACTATGTATTTAATAACGACGCAGGCGGATTCGTCATTATCGCTGGTGATGATGCCGTAACGCCAGTCTTGGGCTATACCTCAACGGGATCATTTGATGCAGAAAATCTGCCTGATGGACTGAAGGATCTGCTGAAGAGCTATGAGCGGCAGATTGCGGCGCTGGGCGACAACTATGTAGCGAACCAGACTGCCACGAGAGCCGGTTTTACAGGCGAAAACCTGCTCAATACCGCAAAATGGAACCAGGGCAATCCATTCAATAAGTATACGCCAAACAACTATGTAACAGGCTGTGTGGCAACGGCTGGTGCCATCGTAATGAAGCACCACGGCTATCCTGCCAAGGGCACCGGAAGCCATTCTTATACCTGGAACGGCAAGACCCTCTCAGCCAATTTCGAGCATACCTACGACTGGGCAAGCATGCCTGCTAAATATGACGGCACCAACGATGCTGCTTTCGACGGCGTGGCAAGACTGATGGCAGACCTCGGTGTGGCTGTGGAGATGCAGTATGCTAAGAACGGAAGCGGTGCGTATATCGGTGATATGATATCTGCCCTGCAGACGTATTTCGGCTACAGCAAGCTTACGCATCTGGAGTCAATAGATGATATGGAGGCTGAGGCATGGAATGCGAAACTGCGTGGCGAGATTGATGCCAACCGTCCGATTCTCTATTCCGCTTCCGATGCTTCGGCTGGCGGCCATTCCTTCATCATTGACGGATACAAGAACGAAAGCTTCAGCGTAAACTGGGGCTGGGGCGGCTATTGTAATGGCTTCTACCAGATAGGAGCCCTGAATCCGGAAAGCGCAGGAAAGCCAACGGGCGATAAATATAACCTGGGACAGACGGCGGTAATCGGTCTGCAGCCATCCGATGGAACGGAGAAAATCTCTGGCATGGGATTCTTGACAAATGTAGGTGGGTTGAAGATGTTGAATATGAATATCACCGATGTGAAGAAGGGGCAGAATGGTGTCATCTTCTGTGCGCCAATCGGCAATACGGGAGACCAGCCGTATACCGGAGAAGTAGCCGTAGCGCTGATGAATGCGAAGGGCGAGATGCGGGAAATCGTATCATCCAGTTCTCAGACTTTTAATAATTTGAGCAGTGGCTCGTATTATCCGTCTCTGTCTTTCAATTTTGTGAGTACAGTAGATGCAGAACCGGGTGATTATCTGGCTATTGTGGCAAAGGAAAAAGGCTCTTCGGAATATATAGAGCTGTATGATCAGAGCTTCGAGAGATTGCGTCTGCCGGCAACCGGATATGAGCCTCGTACATTTGAGGTAAACACGAAAATGGGCGAGGGGGCTACATTCAAGCAAGCAGAAACGAGGTATAATCATTTCTATAATGGCAAGCCGGTTATCGGTTCATGGTACTATTATTATCTGACCGTAGATGAAGGCATCTCAAAGTATTTCGCAGAATTGAACGGAAAGCTGATAGATGATGTTAAAACGGGTACTGACCAGCTGAATTATTTCAGAGGTATTGAACCGGTTTATGACCTCGTGGTGAACACTTATCGCGACTATCAGGAGAAGGAGTTGGTAATCAACCTGGAGAAGGCTGGACAGCTGAAGGAAACATTTGCCAAGGAAACCCCAGACTATTTAGTATACAGAAATATTAAGGTGAACGGCGAGATAGACAAGCGCGACTTTGATGAGCTGGCGAGTCATTATTTCAAGAGCATCGACCTGAGCGGTGCCAAGGTGGTGGCTTATGAAGGTTACAAGGCTGATATGGTTCCTGGCTATGCATTCTACAGCAACACTTATCTGGAGCATTTCAAGATGCCAGCCGGCGTCAGGGAGTTAGGCTTCAATGCTTTCAGGGCAACCAATCTGAAGGAGATTGATTTGCCTGAGACGATAGAGGAGTTCGGCCGCAACACATTCTATGCCTGCTTCGAATTGAAGGATGTATATATGCGTCATAAAGAGGCACCTTACTGGATAAGCTGGTGTGTATTTGCTGGCAAGAGCAGTAAGTTGTATCGCACGCTGCATCTCTATCCGGGCAGCAAGGCGAAGTATGATGCTCATCAGTATACCAAGAACTGGATTAAATACTTTGATAATGTGGTAGAGGATCTGGAGCCTACCGGCATCCATTCTGTAACGTTGGATGAGAATACCGTCCCTAAGGCCATTTACGACCTGAATGGCCGCAGAATACAAAATGTTCCATCTAGGGGTATCTATATCCAGAATGGAAAGAAAATAAGCGCGAAGTAATGTTGAGTGTTGAGTGTTGAATGTTGTGTGTTGAATATTACAATTAAAAGATAGGAATCCCCTGGTGCTTTCTGTGGCATCAGGGGATTTTTTTTCGCTTAATACGTAAAAAGAGGGGGGCAATACATAAAAAATGAGGGTAGGGACGAAAAAAAGTGCGAAAAAACTTGTTTGGTACGAATATTTTTCGTATATTTGCAGCAGAACAAAGTATTTAAAAAACTACAGAAGCCCGATATTCAGGCTGGGCTTATTCAGGTGGATTTATACAAGTGAACTTATATCAGGATATATATTAGGATATATAGAGAATATTTAGTAAATTATTAAACAACAAGAACTAATGAAACGAAAATTACACTTTAAAAACATATTGGCATTGTTGCTGCTGCTGGTATATTCTCCTTCGGAGGCTAAGCGGATAACTCAATGGCAGGCACAGCAGCAGGCTTATAGCTTCTGGGGAAAACAGATGCCGCAGAAAGCTAGAGCCAAGAGCAGAACGGCTAATACCGCATCGCGCTCTGATGCTTATTATGTTTTCAACAATGACGCAGGCGGATTCGTCATTATAGCAGGTGACGACGCAGTAGCGCCAGTTTTGGGGTATACCTCAACAGGAACATTTGATGCAGGAAATCTGCCCGACGGATTGAAGGACCTGCTCAAGAGTTATGAACGGCAGATAGCAGCGCTGGCTAACAGCAATCAGGCGAACCAGACTGCCACAAGAACCGGTTTCAGCGGCGAAAAGCTGCTCAATACCGCGAAATGGGACCAGATGGCTCCATTCAACAAGTACACGCCAAACAAATATCCGGTTGGCTGTGCGGCTACGGCTGGTGCCATCGTGATGCAGTATCACGGTTATCCTGCCAAGGGCACCGGAAGCCATTCCTATAAATGGGACGGCAAGACCCTGACTGCCCAATTCGAGCACGAATATGATTGGGCAAACATGCCTGCGCGATATGACGGAACCAACGCTGCTGACTTCGACGGCGTGGCAAGGCTCATGTCAGACCTCGGTGTGGCTGTGGATATGCAGTATGCTGAAGACGGTAGCGGTTCGTATATAAGCGATCTGGTGGCCGCCATGCAGAAGTATTTCGGCTACAGCAAGATTTCGCATCAGATGTCAATAGAAGCTGGGAGCGCAGAGGAATGGAACGAAAAGTTGCGCGGAGAGATTGATGCCAACCGTCCTGTGCTCTATGCTGCATTCGACTCTATTGGTGGCGGTCATGCCTTCGTGATAGATGGTTACAAGGACGATAGCTTCAGCGTAAACTGGGGCTGGGGCGGTCTTTGCAACGGGTTCTACCATATAGGAGCCCTCAATCCGCAAAACGAAGAAGGAAAGCCAGTTGCCAGTCGGTATAACGTTGGCCAGATGGCAGTATTCGGCATGGAGCCATCTGACGGAAAGGAAAAAATCTCTGATATGAGATTCACGAAGATGACTGACTATCTTCAGGAAATGAATATGAATGTTACTGATGTGAAGAAGGGACAGAAATGTATCGTCTTTTCAGTACCAATCAAAAATGAAGGAAAACAGAACTTTGACGGAGTACTTGCCATGGCTCTGATGAATGCTAAGGGCGAGATTCGGGAGATTATATCATCCAGCACCAAGACGATTAAAGATTTTGGACGGGGCTACATCTATCCTAAATTGCAGGGCAGACGCATTAAATATTTTATTCGTTAACATCTGCGTTGTGCAGTTGTAACTTACTGAATATTAACATTATATATTTGTATATATGAAATATTTTTTGTACCTTTGTAAAGAAATAATTAACAAATAAAAGGTACAAAATGAGCATTATTAAGTTATCTAAACAAATAGCCGACCCACGAGTTGCGGGTCGAACTGTCCATAAAATGGAACATATCATTTACATTACAATCGCTGCGGTAATTGCAGGAGCTCAATCTTGGAACGAAATTGCAGAGTTTGGAAAAAGTAAGTTAGACTTCTTCAAAAAGCGTTTGCAGGGGTTGGAGACTATTCCAAGCCATGACACCTTCAATCGTTTCTTTTCTATCTTTGATCCAAAAGGATTTGAAGAGATCTTCAGAAACTGGGTTAGAGAAATTGTAGGGGAAGTCAAAGGTGTTGTTGCCATTGATGGCAAGCTTATGCGTGGATCAAGCAAGTGTGATGCCGAGCACACTATTGGTCAAGCTGACTTCCGCACATGGATCGTATCTGCTTGGTCAGCAGACAACAGCATATCACTTGGGCAAGAGAAAGTCGGTGAAAAAACAAATGAAATCACGGTCGTTCCCAAGTTGCTTAGTGCTATAGACGTGTCAAATGCCATTGTGACAATAGATGCTATGGGATGCCAAACTTCTATAACAGAGAAAATCATAGAAGGCAAGGGGGACTATATTATCGCCTTGAAGGAAAATCAGAAGAAAAGTTACGAATTTGCTAAGGACATGATTTACGAGCATGAGTATAGAGGCAATTGTAATGTAGTGACAAAACATTATTCCTTTAATGAGGGACATGGTCGTCAGGAAGAAAGAACCTGCATTGTTGTAAGCTATGGGGACATAATGCAGAGAATGTTTAAGAACAGGTTTGTTGGGTTAAGGTCTGTTGTCGGGATTACCTCAAGAAGATCTGTTGCGACATCTGGTGAAACATCTGAGGAAACAAGATACTATATAACTTCCTTAAGTAATGAAGACCCCGAAAAGATAGCAAGCGCCATTAGGCAACATTGGTCCATAGAAAACAACTTGCATTGGCAATTGGACATTACTTTCAGAGAAGACGAAAGTAAGAAAGTCAAAAATGCAGCGAGGAACTTCTCTACCATAAGCAAAATGGTCCTCTCCATCTTGAAAAATGACAAGACGACCAAGGGAAGTCTCAACCTGAAAAGATTGAAGGCAGGCTGGGATGAAGAGTACCTGTCAAAACTTTTGGAGGGCAGCGCAATTTAATGCGTTTGCCCTGTCCTAAATTGGTCTTTACGGTTCTGAGTACTGTAGATGCAGAACCGGGTGATTATCTGGCTGTTGTGGCTAAGAGAAATGGCTCGGAGGAGTATATGGAACTGTATGGTCAGGACTTTGAGAGACTGCGTCTGCCGGCAACCGGATACGAACCTCGCACATTTGAGGTGAGAACCAAAATAGGAGAAGGTGTAACATTCGAGGAAGCAGGAAGCCAGTATAATCCTTCCCGCAATTTCTATAATGGCAAACCTGTCATCGGCTCCACTTATTACTATTATCTGACGGTGGATGAAGGCGTATCAAAGTATTATGCACTGGTGGATGGTAAATTGGCTGAAAACATCGTGTTTGGTGCTGGAAGCGTGAACAGCGTAAGAGGTCTTGAACCGGTTTATGAACTCGAGGTAAGGACTTACCGCAACCTGGAGTCTACCGGCATCCATTCTGTAACATCGGATCAGGAGCCAGACAATGCTGCCATTTATGACCTGAGCGGCCGCCGCATTACGGGGGCTATGAAGAAGGGTATATACATCAAGAATGGCAAGAAATTCTGCGTGAGATAATGATTAGTGATTAATGATTAGTGATTAATGATTAGTGATTAGTGATTAATGATTAGTGATTAATGATTAGTGATTAGTGATTAGTGATTAATGAATTATATAAAAATCCCCTGGTGACTTTGTGGCATCAGGGGATTTTTTTCTCGTTACGAAAAGAGGAGGGTGATGAGCGGGATGGTGATGATGCTGCCAACCGTGGTGATGAACGTCATCTCGGTGATGAGCGAAGGATTGCGGCCGTATTTCAGACAGAACATCGTGCCGAAACTCGCTACGGGCATCGCAATGACAACCGTATTGATGTCGTTGACCTGATCGCTTACACCACATACCTTGAACAGGAAATAAATGCTCAGAGGAACTACCACAAGACGCAAGAACGAGGAGAGGTATACCTTAGGACTGCCGATAATCTCCTTCACCGGCAACTTAGCCATCGAGGAACCAATAATCATCAGGGCGGCAGGAACCGTAACATTTCCCACCATCGTTACCGGACGCGCAATGATATCCGGCGTATGAACCCCGAAAGCTACCAGGAGGGCGGCAACGAAGGCACCCAGAAGAGCCGGAGAAAACAGTACCTTAGGATTGAACTGTTTGACGCTGTACTCGCCCTTGATGAGCATGACACCTGCCGTAAAAATAAAAAAGGTGTTCGGCATGTTGAGCAAGGCGGCATAAAAAATGGCCTTCGGACCGAATATGCTCGAAACGATAGGGTAGCCGATGAAACCTACGTTGGCAAACATCAGCGCAAAACCTATCATGCCCTGGTCATCATGATTGCGAGTGATGAGACGCGGCACCCAGAAACCGAATACCAGCAAAAGGATGTAGGTAAGAAAACCTACGCCCAGAAGGGGGAGGATGAGCGTGCGGTCGGGCAGCTCATCGCCCATTACTGACGAGAGCACCAACAGAGGACAGGTGATATCTACCACCATGCTGGATAACTTCTTGTCAAACTTGTCGCCCATATATCCCAACTTGCAGGCGACGTAACCTAAAATCACGATGATGAAAAGTATCACCATCACTTCCAAATTCTCCATTTATCCTGAAAATCTATACCTTATATATATATGTATGCCGGAATCCCGATTTTCTCTCGGAATTTCCGGCAAAAAAAATGGTTTAATCGATAAATCGCCTGGTAATATCTCCGTAGTTCTCGATGCGGCGGTCGCGGAGGAATGGCCACCAGCGGCGCACATTCTCGCTGTGCTTCAGGTCGATATCTACTACCAGGCTCTCTTCTTCCTGATCGCTGGCACGGTAGTAGAGCTCGCCCTGAGGACCGGCAATGAAACTGCTGCCCCAGAACTGGATGCCCTCGGTCTGACCGCTAGGATCAGGCTCGAAACCTACGCGGTTTACGGCGATGACCGGCAATCCGTTGGCTACGGCATGGCCTCGCATCACGGTAGTCCACGCCTCGCGCTGGCGCTGCTGCTCCTCCTCGGTATCATAGGTGGCATAGCCGATGGCGGTAGGATAGATGAGCATTTCGGCTCCCTGCAGCGCCATCAGACGGGCTGCTTCGGGATACCACTGGTCCCAGCAAACCAGCACGCCGAGCTTGCCTACAGAGGTCTGGATAGGGTGAAAACCGAGGTCGCCCGGAGTGAAATAGAACTTCTCGTAGTAGGCAGGATCGTCGGGGATGTGCATCTTGCGGTATTTTCCGGCAATGCTTCCATCCTTCTCCATCACTACCGCCGTATTGTGGTAGAGCCCCGGAGCGCGGCGCTCGAAGAGGGAGGTGACGATGACGACGCCGAGATCCTTGGCAAGCTTGCCGTAGAAATCGGTCGAAGGACCCGGAATAGGCTCTGCCAGGTCGAAGAGGTCAACATCCTCTACCTGACAGAAATAGAGGGAGTTATGAAGCTCCTGAAGCACGATGAGCTCTGCGCCGCGATGGGCGAGGTCGATGATGCCTTCTGCCAGGCGCTGCTTGTTGTTGGCGATATCTGCCGTATTATGAAGTTGTAATAAACCGACTTTCATTTTTTGCTTTTAATGTTAAATGTTGAATGTTAAATGTGGAATGTTGAGTCTCTGAGGGCTCCCTCGGGCAACTGCATGGTGATGCAGTGGATACTGCCATGCTGGCGGATGATGGTCTGCGAATCTACACCGATGATTTCGCGGTCGGGGAAGGCGAGCTGAATCTGCTTGCGTGCCTCCTCGTCCTTTTCCGGCTGATTATAGGTTGGATAAATCACAGCCTTGTTGAGTATCAGGAAGTTGGCATAGGTGGCAGGCAGGCGGTCGCCCTCGCTCTCCGGGTTGGTGGTGAGGCAGTCGCCCTCATCATAGATAGGGTCGGGCATCGGCAGTTTGAGCAAGCGGTAAGGGTATCCCTCCCAGGTGAAGAGGCCCTTGAGCTGCTTTTCCAGCGCCTGGAAGTCTTCATACTGCTCATCTTCCGGATTATCGCAGCCTACATATAATAAGGTGTCGTGTGGAGCCACTCTCACGATGGTGTCGATGTGGCCGTCGGTATCATCGCCTATCAGATTGCCGTGATCCAGCCAGACGACTCGCTTGAGCTGGAAGAAAGTCTGCAGCAGATGGTCGATGCTGTCGTGGTCGAGCGGCTGGTTGCGGTGAGGCGCCTGCAGGCACTGAGAGGTGGTGAAGAGTGTACCCTTTCCGTCGCTCTCGATGCTTCCTCCTTCGAGCACGAAGCCCTGGTGGTTCTCTATATCGGCATTGAAGGCTGCCTGATAGTATAGTTGCAGGGTGATGGCATTATCCTTCTCCCATCTGAACTTTTCGCCCCAGCCGTTGAACTTGAAGTCGAGTATGCGGTAAGGCACCATCCAGGTGTTCTGCTTTCTGCGCAGCACCATGGTGAGGGGGCCGTGGTCGCGCACCCAGGTATCATTGCTTTCTACCTCGTAGAGCAGCACGCGGCTCATCTGCTCGGCAGAGAGCTTTTTCTTGAGCTGGTATCGGGTGGCGGGCACATCAGGTGTAGCCACAAGCAGCTGCTCGTAGCGCGTGATGATATCTGCCAGTTCGAGATAAGTATCTGTAATTTCAGGCAGATACGGCTTCCAGTCGGTGCCGGCATGTGGCCAGGTGAGCATGATGGCGCTCTGTGGCTCCCATTCGGCAGGGAGTGCGAAATCGCAGGGTAATGTAGATTGATGCATAAGCTATACTATTTTTATGATACGATGTTCTAAACCAATTTATTATACTCTGTTCTTCATCGGGAACCTTTCCTTGGGGACGGGCTCCGTTCTGCTTTTATGAAGTATGCTTGCAAAATTAATAAAAAATCTACAACTATCGGCTGTTTTTGTGAAATATTTTGCGCAAAAGCGAAACTTTGTATTAAAAAAGTTTAAACAGAGGGCTGTATGGAGATAAAATCGGGGAAAAATGAGTAACTTTGCAGTCTAAAAATAAAATATTGAATAGGAGCGTGAAAATTAAACAGGTAGTTGATGCCCTTGAACATTACGCGCCTCTGCCCTTGCAGGAAGGATATGATAATGCCGGCCTGCAAGTTGGATTGACAGAGGCGGTAGAAATGTCAGGGGCATTGTTGTGTCTTGACGTTACTGAAGCTGTGGTTGAAGAGGCCATCCAGAAGGGATGTAACCTCATCGTGAGCCATCATCCGCTGATATTCCGCAAACTGGCGAGAATCTCGGACGAGAACTACGTGCAGCGTACCGTGCGCAAGGCGATTAAGAATGATATTACCATCGTGGCAATGCATACCAACATGGATGCGGCTGCGGGCGGCGTGAACTTCAAGATTGCCGAGAAACTGGGACTGCGAAACGTGCAGTTCTTTGCTGGCGAGAAGGAAGTGGACGGCGTGAAGGGCGGCGAGGGCGTCATCGGAGAGGTGGCTGAGGACCTGGCAGCCGACGACTTGGTGCTGATGCTCAAGGAGCGGTTTGGCGTGGAGTGCGTGCAGTGCAACCAGTTGCTTCGACGTCCTATCAGGAAGGTGGCACTCTGCGGTGGAGCAGGTGCTTTCTTGCTCGACGCAGCCATCAAGGCAGGTGCCGATGCCTTCATCACGGGCGAGATGAGTTATCACGAGTATTTCGGCCACGAGCAGGAGATTCAGATCTGCGTCATCGGCCACTATCAGAGTGAGCAGTTTACGGGCGAAATCTTCCGCAGCATCATCCAGGAGAATTTCCCTGATGCCAAATGCTGCATCTCGGAGATAAATACGAATCCGATATTGTATTTATAGGTTGGAAGGGCGCAAGCCTCATTCAACATTCAACATTTAACATTCAACATTAAAAAAAATAAAGTTATGGCAAAGAAAGATCCTACAGATTTGACAGTGGAAGAGAAGTTGAAGGCTCTCTATCAGCTTCAGACCACCTTGTCTGCAATTGATGAAAAGCGTGCGTTGAGAGGTGAGTTGCCTCTCGAAGTTCAGGATTTGGAAGACGATATTGCTGGTCTTACCACCCGTATCGAGAAAATCCAGACCGATATTGAGCAGTTTGACCGCGCCATCGATCAGAAGCAGCACGAGATTGAGGAGGCTCAGGCTAGCGTGGAGCGTTATAAGAAGCAGCTCGAAATGGTTAGCAACAACCGCGAGTATGATACTTTGAGCAAGGAAATCGAGTTCCAGGAGCTGGAAATCGAACTTTGCAGCAAGAAGATCCGCGAGGCGCAGCAGACAATCAACGAGCGCCTGTACGACCTTCACAAGGCTGAGGACCAGAAGGCAGACCGCGAGAAGGGCTTGGTAATGAAGCGTTCTGAGCTTGAGTCTATCATGGCTGAAACCCGTGAGGAAGAGGAGAATTTGAAGGAGAAGGCATTCGAGCTCGAGAAGAAGATTGAGCCACGTTTGCTCCAGAGCTTCAAGCGCATCCGTAATGGTGCCCGCAACGGTTTGGGTATCGTTTACGTGCAGCGTGATGCATGTGGCGGTTGCTTCAACAAGATTCCACCTCAGCGCCAGCTCGATATCAAGATGCACAAGAAGATTATCCCTTGTGAGTATTGTGGCCGTATCCTCATCGACCCAGAATTGGCTGGTGTTAAGATTGAGTCTCCTAAGACTGAGGAGAAGCCAAAGCGCAAGCGCGCTATCCGCAGAAGAAAGACTGAGGATGAGGATTAAAAGATACAATGAAGGCTCGCCAAAATTGCTTGGCGAGCCTTTATTTTTTTCCGTTTCAGGCAGATGAGAAATCTGTCTTTTTTTCTAGATTCCTCTCTTTTTTAGATTCCTCTTGCCTTGTAGATGCGGTCTTTGGCGTCGTTGATTTCCTGGAATTTCTTCTCGGCTGCACGGCGCACATCTTCGCCTAGGGCTGCTACCTTGTCAGGATGATGCTTGAGTGCCATCTTGCGGTATGCGGCCTTCACCTCATCGTTTGAGGCGTCAGGACTGATACCCAGAACACGGTAGGCATCATCCAGACTGCCTGCTGAAGAAGCCCCGCTCTCCAGATTCAACATCTGGTCTACATCCTCGGCAGAAAGACCCATGTGGATGGCCATCTCCTTGAGCGCCTGAATCTCCTGAGAATTCACAACTCCATCGGCCTGGGCTATCATGACGAGGAAATTGAGCAACTGCAGGCGCTGCTCATACATCATGTTGGAACGTATCTGATGACAGCTGTCCTGTATCACCGAACGGTACTGCTGCATGCCCATCTGCTTCTGCTGTTCGAAGAGTTTGAGGAGGATTTCCTCGCCCTGCTGCTTGGCTGCCTCGCCGAAATTCTGACGCAGGAAGCGGCGCACCATCTCCATCTCGGAATGCATGATCTTGCCATCTGCATTGATGATGTAGGAGCTGAGCACCAGCAGCGAAAACATGAAGGAGTTTCGCTCTCCCTCATAGCTCTGCTGGCGGCCGTAGCTCTGGTTGCCGTAGCTCTGGTTGCCGTAGCTCTGGTTGCCGCTGTAGGCATCGTAGGCGTTGTTGTAACGGTGGTCGCCGTCGCGGTTTACCGCATCCAGTCCGTGCTCAAAGAGCGAACCGAGGGCATAACCTGCCAGGGCTCCCAGCGGACCGGCTGTGATGAAACCGAGCACACCACCAATCCATTTACCTGCTGCCATCTTTTAGTTGTTGAAATAGTAGAGGAAAGAAGCGATGCCTGAGAGGGCTGGCTTGCGCTGACCTTCTATTTCGATGTCAAACTTGATGCTGGTCTTGCAGATGCCACGGATGTTCTGGATGTCGTGGAGAGTGGCTACCAGGCGCACGCGTGAACCGGTGATGACTGGCTGACCGAACTTCATCTTGTCCATGCCGTAGTTTACGAGCATCTTGAGGTTGTTTACCTCGATAATCTGCTGCCAGAGGTATGGGAGTACTGAGAGGGTGAGGTAACCGTGAGCAATGGTGCTGTGGTAAGGGCTCTCTACCTTGGCGCGCTCTACGTCTACGTGGATCCACTGTGGGTCGAGTGTAGCGTCTGCGAACTTGTTGATACGGTCCTGGTCAATCTGCAACCAGTCTGATTCTCCTAACTTCTCACCGAGGTGAGATGCAAATTCCTCGTAGGAATTGATTACTAATTTTGCCATTTCTTATTTTTCTCTTTATTATAAATATTATTGTTTTCCTATTTTCCGTCTTCAGCTTTCAGCTTTCAACTGTTAACTTTTAACTATTAACTTTCTGTTCAGATCAGTCTCTTCTGAAAATATCGCGGGTGTAAACCTTCTCTTCTACATCATCCAGACACTTGTCATACCGGTTGGCGATGATGGCCTGGCTCTGCTGCTTGAAGGCATCCAGGTTGTTTACGATGCGGCTTCCGAAGAAGGTGGTTCCGTCTTTCAGCGTAGGTTCGTAGATGATAACCTGCGCGCCCTTTGCCTTGATGCGCTTCATCACGCCCTGTATGCTGCTCTGGCGGAAGTTGTCGCTGTTGCTCTTCATCGTGAGGCGGTATACGCCGATGGTGCAAGGCTTCTCTTCCTCCTCGCTGAAGTTGTTCTGGTTGGCATAATCGTAGTAGCCGGCCATGTTCAGCACGCGGTCGGCGATGAAATCCTTGCGGGTGCGGTTGCTCTCCACAATCGCCTGAATCAGGTTCTCAGGCACATCGGCGTAGTTGGCGAGCAGCTGCTTGGTATCTTTCGGCAGACAGTAGCCGCCGTATCCGAAGGAAGGGTTGTTGTAGAAGGTGCCGATGCGAGGGTCCAGACCCACTCCGTCGATAATCGCCTTGGTGTCGAGGCCCTTCATTTCGGCGTAGGTATCCAGCTCGTTGAAGTAGCTCACGCGCAGGGCGAGGTAGGTGTTGGCGAAGAGTTTCACCGCCTCTGCCTCGGTAAGTCCCATGAACAGGGTTTCTATGTCTTGCTTGATGGCTCCCTCTTTCAGCAGTTCTGCAAAGGTGCGGGCTGCCTGGTCCAGTCGCTCGTCACCGTTCGGTCTGCCCACGATGATGCGGCTCGGGTAGAGGTTGTCGTAGAGAGCCTTGCTCTCGCGCAGGAATTCAGGAGCGAAGATGATGTTCTTGCTGCCCGTCTTCTGGCGGATGCTTTCGGTGTAGCCTACCGGAATGGTGCTCTTGATGACCATGATGGCATCGGGATTCACCTGCATCACCAGACGGATGACTTCTTCTACATGCGAGGTATCGAAGTAGTTTTTCACCGGATCATAGTTGGTTGGTGTGGCAATCACTACGAAGTCGGCATCCTTATAGGCTTCTTCTCCATCGGTTGTGGCTTTGAGGTTGAGTTCCTTTTCAGCCAGATATTTCTCTATGTATTCGTCCTGGATAGGCGAGCGGCGCGAGTTGATGAGCTCCACCTTTTCGGGTATCACGTCTACGGCCACCACCTCATGATGCTGGCTCAGCAGGGTAGCGATGCTCAGGCCTACATATCCTGTTCCGGCTACGGCTATTTTTATCTTTTTATTCTCCATTTCTTTCTGTTCTTTTAGGCAGTCTATACCTTAATATATATATATATTAGTTGCAAAGATAATGCAAACGAGAGCAATGAAAGCTTGCTTTCAAATTGCCGAGTGCAGCTTATCTTATGCAAAGATAGTATAAAAGGAGGAGACTACAAAATGAAAATGGTTTTTTTATTAAAAAATAACGCGAGAAAGGGGATGGGAGGAAAAGGAGTGCTCAAAAAGGGAGAGGAAAAGGAGTACTCAAAAAGGGAGAGGAAAAGGAGGCAGAAAAAGGCCTCCAAAATTCGCGAATTCTAAAACGAATGGCCGGTTGGGCGGAAATTCGCAAATTTTGAAGGCTGGGGAAACTCTGTTTAAAAACTTCCGAACTATCTCCCGACACTCTCATAATGTCAATAAATCGGAATAATCGGGAATAGTCTCTAAAAATACATATTTTTTACTTTTCCTCAAATCCGCAACCTATAGGGTTTAGTGGGATTTTGCTTGCAAAGCGACAAAATTCATTTTATTGTACATATTTCTTGCACAACAGAAATGTCGCAGACACAAAATCCCCTTACCCCATAAAGCGACTTGAGGTAATACGCTGGTTTAACCAGAAAAGCATGGTCTTTAACCAAAGTCTGTCTTGAACAGGTTGGCATAAGCATTGTTGTCTGAGTAAATGTTCAATACATGCCTACGTGATGTCTTAATCCATTTCGCAGGAACAGAGATGAACTTGAAAACAAAGGTCTTGATTCTGCTGGTGGCACGCAATCCAAATTCATGGGTTTTCAATCTCTGCATAATAGCTTTGTAGAAGTTTCTGATGAGAGCTGTCATAAGCAGGAATACAGTATTCTGTGCCATGAACGATTTTGGCAATCGATTCCAGCCAAAGCCATTGTTCATGTCATCGAAGATGCGTTCCTTGCCACCACGAAGATTGTAGAATTCCACGATGTCTCTTGCACTCGACTTGTAATCGTTAGTCAGTATACATCTGTAGGTATATTCGCCTTCCCAAATGTCAAGGTCTCCATCTATTCGCCTTTGTCTCTGTATGACAAGACGATACGGTTTTCCTTTCCATTTCTCAACAAGGATAGAATTCAACTCAAACTCAATACCGTTGATTTCAACAGTTTTCCATCCAGTTAAGGCAAACATGGAATCGTAGAAAGAAGAGCATCTGTTGGCACGAATATAAAAATGCCTGCAATGAGCCTCTACCATATCTACGATTTCCTCCGAACATGAGCCGCAATCCATGCGGGCACGAGAAATATATATTTCCGAAGCCTCCAATCGCTTGAAGATTCTTTCCAAAGTTTCTTTTTGGTTGAAGCGTACGTTTGTGTTGCCGTCTCTATTTTCAATACCAACAATCATGTCGTTAATGACAGCTACGCCTGGACTATAGCCCAAGAACTTCTTGTAGGTTGGTTTTGCATCATACTTCTCTGTTTCAATGAACTGATGGTCAAAGTCAAAATCATACTCTTGACCGGATTTCAATTGACCAGTAGCAAGCAGGGCATTGACCAGTAAGCAGTTCATCTTGTCTGCAGTATTGAAATCATAGGATTTGCCAGAAGCAGACTTATAGGTGATGCTCTTAAAAGTCAGTTCTTCGATAGCACGTAATATGGTGTCTGCGCTGCAAGTGCGAAGAGTTGGATGAAGAGACAAATGTTTCATCAGGTGAGTTGTAACATCCTCAATGCATGAGCCACCACAAAGATATACGCACATCAGAGAGCGTAGAATCTCGCTATATTGATAACCAAACATAGTGCATCTCAATCCCAAGGTGGAATCTATGGTTTGAGCTAAAAGAGCATCAAATTGCTCCATAATCGAAAAAATTCCCCCAAAAGGAGTGAGTTTCTCAGATTTTATTTGTATCTTTGCCATGTCATATTAGAGTTTTGCTTGTCTTCTTTTCGCAACACTAAGGTAAGTGAAAATTCTGACATGGCAAAATCCTGGGTAACTTTTTTGTTGCTCAGGCACTTATAAATAATATTAAACTATAGTGTTGCGGAATTAAGGCTTTTATAATCCATCTTGCAGATGTAATGCTCCAGCCCGTTGCTCACCACCAGAAAGTCGACATGGAGCAGAAGATTGTAGACCGAAATCTGGTCGAACACTTTCTGCGTGATGGGGATGTGAGGGGCTTTGTACTCGATAATCATGCGGGGCTGCAGCTCACGGGAGTAGAGTACACTGTCGGCGCGCAGCACCTTGTCGCCACATTTCAGCTGGATTTCGTTGGCGAGCAGCGAGGCAGGATACCCCTTGTGCTCGATGAGAAAATGAACGAAATGCTGGCGCACCCACTCTTCGGGAGTGAGCGTGATGAACTTCCGGCGCAACACATCCAGTATCTGGGGATGCTGTTTTGAGCCCGAAACCTTGATGTCGAAAGATGGCAAATTTAAGCGAATCATTTTTCTATACCTTATTATATATAGGGGTTATATTTCTTTCTTTTCTGTTTTCGATATGGTTTCTTTTCTTCTTTTAACCATACCTCATTTTCAAAAACTACCTCTTTTATATAGGCAGTTCAATTTATTTTTTGTAACTTTGCAGTCGAAGTGCAGCTGAAAACTGCACCTCAGAAAACTGCGAACCTGGAGGCGGAGCAAATGCTTGTCCGCACCCCCAGAGTTTGCTGGGTGCAAAGTTACAAAAAATAATCCAATGGTAGAAAAGAAAAGTGCAATAAGTTACGAGTCAATCATGAAAGATTTGAAGGCTCGGAAGTATTCTCCCGTCTATGTTCTGATGGGCGAGGAACCTTTTTATATAGATAAGATCTGCGACTACATTTCTGAAAATGTGCTCCAGCCCGAGGAGCGTGACTTCAATCAGACGGTGGTTTTCGGAGCTGATGTTACGGGTGCGCAAGTGGCAGATTTGTGCAAGGGCTACCCGATGATGGCGGAGTATAGAGTGGTGGTTGTGAAAGAGGCTCAGAATTTGCGGAATTTGGAAGCGCTCGAGAAGTACCTCGAAAATCCGGTAAAAACAACCATCCTTGTTTTCTGTCATAAAAACGGCAAGCTCGACAGTCGTAAAAAGTTTTCTGCCCTCGCTGCCAAGGCGGGTGTGGTTTTTGAGAGCAAGAAACTCTACGATCGAAATCTGCCGGGCTTCATCGAGACATATCTCAAGACCCGCAAGGCAACCATAGAACCCAAGGCTACTCAGATGGTGGCTGATCATGTGGGAGCAGATTTGCACCGACTCACTTCCGAGCTCGACAAACTGCTCATTTCTCTTCCAGAGAATGACCGGCGTGTTACTCCGGAGATTGTGGAGCGAGAAATAGGGGTGAGCAAAGACTTCAATGCCTTCGAGCTGAGAAGTGCCATCGTCAACCGCGATGTGTTCAAGGCAAATCAGATAATAAATTATTTTGACAGCAATCCGAAGAGTGGTTCTCTCTTCACGCTTCTCCCGATGCTCTTTACTTATTTCCAAAACCTGATGATTGCTTATTATGCACCCAACAGGCAGAACGAAAATGAGCTCGCAAAATTCCTGGATTTGCGCGGAGCTTGGGCGGCGCGCGAATATATTACAGGAATGAGGAACTATACGGGCGTGAAAGTGATGGCGATTATTGAGAAGTTTAAGGAGGTGGATGCGAAGATAAAGGGACTGGATAATCCATCCACTCCGGTGGGTGAACTGATGAAAGAACTCATCTTTTTTATCCTTCACTGATGCTGAAGAGCGAGGTGGGGGAGAGTAGGCGAGCTCCTGCTGAGAGTTTTCTCTCGGCAGGAGCTCGTTTCCGTTTTCGGCCTTCTTTGCCGCCTGTTTCCAGAAAGCAGCCAACTAGCGTTTAGCATTATAAATTTGCCCAAAATAGGTGATTTTCGGCTCTTTTTAGGGCGCTTTCCTGGGCTCATTTTGGGCGATTTTTGGGCAAAAATGGGGGATTTAAGCGATTTTTCGAGCTAGATGCCCATTTTCCTGTTTCGCCTGAAAATAGACTTAACTTTATTGGTTATCAGTAACTTACATAAATTAACCCTCTTCATTACTCGCGAATTTGCCCGTTTCCTTGCCGATGGGCTGGAATACGCTAGAAATGGAAAAATTAGCCATTTCCTGTTGTCTGAAATCGGTCGTTTGCATTTGTTAAGGTTTATGTTTCCTAAGTTTATGTTTTTAAATTCACAAATCAAAACGGGTGATTTTGATTTATAAGCATAAATGCAAGAAAACTAAATACACGAATTTATGTTTTATATTTATAAAAATAAAGGTAAAACAGGGTGTTTATGGTTATGAATGAATAAATATTCATACTATATTTTGAATTTGTAAGTAACGGAAACTCAGTTAGTTATGTATTTTAGTTGTTTTATAAACCATAGACTTTTACATAGGTGTTGGGTAAACATTGCATAAACCGCTCTATATGCCTTTATTTAGGCAGTTTATGGTATGAATAACCAGTGATTTAGCCTAAATCTATAAAGAAAAGGTTCGTCATATATTTTGATTGATAGGTTTATATTTATAAAACTAAACCTAAAAAACCGAACACTGGAGTGAGTAGAATTCAAATTTATAAACAGAAACCTAAAGTTTAAAAATCTAAATTTATTCAGAAATGTTTGGTTATTCTAAATTTTTGCTTTATCTTTGTAAAATCAACCGAAAAAGGGCCTAAAAGTGGCTTGTTCGGAAATAAAACATCGTATCAGTAGAAAAATGAACGCTAAAATTTTTAGAGCATGAAAGATAGAATCAGACAGCTGATGGAGGACCAGCACCTCACTCAGCAAAACTTCGCTCAGATGATCGGAATCTCGACCGCTACACTGAGCAATATTTTCAACGGGAAGACCAATCCATCGCTCAGCATTGTGGATGGCATCCATAAGAGTTTTCCTCAGGTAAACGTTTATTGGGTACTCTACGGTACTCCTCCTATGTATCAGAACCAGGCTTCCCAGGGTGGCAGCGAAGAGGGTGCTGCAGACATGTATCAGGGCATTACGGATGGAGCAGCCGGTGGTGCTGAGGGAATGAAGCAGGGCAGTCAGCCTTCTGGAGCCGCCTCTGCCGAGCCTATGCTCGATTTTGGAGCCGAAGGAGCCGCAGCCTCCCCTACTTCTCCTTCGCTCTTTGACCAGCCTCAAATGCAGGGTGTAAATCGTACACCTAAAAATATCGCCCAAGCGGCGGTAAAATATGTAGACAAACCGCAAAGAAAGATCAACGAAATCCGTATTTTCTACGATGATCAGACCTGGGAAACCTTCGTTCCTAAGAAATAAAGTAGGGATTGGAGAACCCTAAAACAAACACATAGGAGCGGCGATAAAGAAAAAATATCTCTTTTCTTTTCGTAAATTCGGATTTTTGATGTACCTTTGCATCGTAGAAACGTAGGTGGGCGTAACCGGAAGCTACGCGTACCTATTTTATAATATACGTACATTATATAATAAGCATATTAAAAATTAGCAATAAGATGAAAAAATATGTTCTCGACCTCAAGGTGGTTTCTGTAGAGGCGCTTAGCGATAAGCATGTTTTGATTAAGCTTACCGATGAGAAACCTTTGCCTGAAATCTTGCCTGGCCAATTCGTAGAAGTAAGAGTAGACCATTCGCCTACTACCATGCTTCGCCGTCCTATCTCCATCAATTTCGTGGATCGTGAAAATAATCAGCTCTGGCTGCTCGTAGCAATGGTGGGCGATGGTACCCGTCAGCTCGGACAGCTCAAGGAGGGCGACGTGCTCAACTGTATGCTGCCTCTCGGCAACGGCTTCACCATGCCTACCGGGAAGAGCCAGAAATATCTGCTCGTAGGTGGTGGCGTAGGTGTGGCTCCGCTCCTCTATTTCGGAAAACTCATCAAGGATTTCGGGGCTGAAGTTACTTTCCTGCTGGGTGCACGCAAGGCTACAGATCTGCTCGAACTGGATGAGTTTGCCAAAATCGGAAAGGTATGCATCACTACCGAGGATGGCTCGGCTGGCGAGGTAGGTTTCGTTACCAACCACTCTGTTTTGGAGAACGAGAAGTTTGATATGATTTCTACCTGCGGACCTAAGCCGATGATGGTGAGCGTGGCTCGCTTTGCCAAGAAGGCTGGCGTGGAGTGTGAGGTTTCTCTCGAGAACAAGATGGCGTGCGGCGTGGGCGCCTGCCTCTGCTGCGTAGAGAAAACTACCGAGGGTAACCAGTGCGTCTGCAAGGATGGACCTGTCATCAACATCAAGAAACTTACTTGGGAAATTTAATTTCTTGTAAAAACATTTTTAAGTAAAAACAGAAGATTATGGCTGATTTAAGTGTAAAGATAAAGGATTTGGAGTTGAAGAACCCTGTGATGACGGCATCGGGTACTTTCGGCTACGGATTGGAATTTGCCGATTTCGTTCCTCTGGAGGAGATTGGCGGTATTATCGTGAAGGGCACTACCCTGGAACCGCGCGAGGGAAACGACTATCCGCGCATGGCTGAAACGCCTCAGGGCATGCTCAACTGCGTAGGTTTGCAGAACAAGGGTGTGGAGTATTTCTGCTCTCACATTTATCCTCAGATCAAGGACATTGATACCAATATGATTGTCAATGTGAGCGGACATTCGCCTGAGAGTTATGCTGAGTGTGCTGCGCGCATCAACGAGCTGGATAAGATTCCGGCCATAGAGCTGAACATCTCCTGTCCTAACGTGAAGGATGGCGGCATGGCCTTCGGTGTAACCTGCGAGGGTGCAGCCAGCGTGGTGAAGGCGGTGAGAAAGGTTTATAAGAAGACCCTCATCGTGAAGCTTTCGCCTAATGTTACCAGCATTGCCGACATCGCCCGTGCCGTGGAGGCTGAGGGCGCCGATTCTGTTTCGCTCATCAACACGCTGATGGGTATGGCGGTGGACATTGAGAAGCGCCAGCCTCTCTTGAGCATCCGTACGGGTGGTTTGAGTGGTCCTTGCGTTAAGCCTGTTGCCCTGCGCATGGTTTGGGATGTGGCTCATGCCGTAAACATTCCGGTTGTTGGTCTGGGCGGCATTTCTTCTGCCAAGGATGCCATTGAGTTCCTGATGTGCGGTGCTACGGCCATTGAGATTGGTACGGCCAACTTCATTGATCCTGCGGTTACGAAGAAGGTGAAGGATGGAATCAATGAGTGGCTTGATGCTCACGGATGCAAGAGTGTGACTGAGATTATCGGGGCCATCAAGTAAATTACACCTTATTATAAAAGGAGTGGCTCATACTTTGACGCCCTGTTTTAGGGCGTCAAGTGGGTTAACTCCTTGATATACAACAGAATAACTTTTCGTAAAAATATAAGGTTATGGATTTGAATCAGATAAACCCTGTTCTGTTGCTTGCTACGCTGACGCAGCAGATTGTAGAGCAGGAGAAAGAATTGGCAGAACAGAAGGATTCTGCGGAACACTCGTCTGTAAAAGCCTCTCTGAGCGCGAATCTCCTGAAGCGCGGCAATCTGCTGATGCAGATGGGCGACAAGGATGGTGCCGGAAAGGACATGAAGCGCTACCTGGAGCTGAACCCGGAGAAAGTAGGGGAGCTGACAGGAGAATTCAAGGCTGAAGGCAGAGAACATTGCAGATAAAGGAAGGGGCTTGCCTCACGGATTCCGGCGTTTGCGTCTCTCCCTAGCGCCTGGCTTTTGAGTACATTTTTCTGCATTTTTCCGTATTCTGATGATAAAAATCGGGCGAAAATATGTTTTTTAGCATAAAATATAAGGAAAATGAAGAAAAATATATCAAATTGTTTGGCAATATCAAAGAAAAATGTTACTTTTGCAGTCGAGTTGAGATTTTAGCAAGTCGAGACTCGAAATCTGAGCACTGCCTGCTCCTTATATATAAAAGAGGTGTAGAGAAGAACTCGGGAAAATCTGAGCACAGATAAGTTCCTTATATAATAAAGGAGAAACGGGCTCGGAAAGAACAAAAGTGAGTAACATATAAAATGTAAAGACAATGAAGAAGTTTAACGCATTCTTTTTTAGCTATTACTTTTACTTTGCAAATAATTGTAAAGCGGGAAGTTGCGTGTAAATTTCAACTTAGGATATTAGATTCTTGAAATCATCGAAACGGTCCCGCTCTTATTGAGTAGGACCGTTTTTCGTAACATTAGACAAGATAAAAGAAACATGAAGAGAATAGCAATTCAAGGAGAGCTGGGATCTTTCCACGACATTACCGCCCACCAGTATTTCGAGGGCGAACAGATTGAAATCATCTGTTGTGCTACCTTCGAAGAGGTGTTCGAAAACATCAAGCGTGACCCTACTGTAGTAGGCATCTGCGCCATAGAAAACACCATTGCGGGCAGCCTGCTCCACAATTACGAACTGCTCCGGCAGAGCGGAACCACCGTGGTAGGCGAACACAAGCTCCATATAGAGCACAGCATCTGCTGTCTGCCAGAAGACGACTGGAGCACCCTGCAGGAGGTTCACTCCCATCCGGTAGCCCTCATGCAGTGCGGCAAATTCCTAGCCAACCATCCCGACCTCAAGGCGGTGGAGGCAGAAGATACCGCAGGCTCGGCAGCCTACATCGCCCAGCATAAGGTAAGGGGATGGGCAGCCATCTGCTCTTCTTACGCTGCCCACATGTACGGTATGAAGGTGCTGCAGGAAGACATCCACGACAATCCGCACAACTACACCCGATTCCTCGTGGTCTGCAATCCGCAGAAGGCAGCCCTGCTCCGTCCCATCGAAAAGGCCAACAAGGCGAGCATCGTCTTCAGTCTGGCTCACGATAAGGGATCGCTCTCCAAGGTGCTCACCATCCTGAGTTTCTACGACATCAATCTCACCAAGATCCAGTCGCTGCCAAACATCGGACATGAGTGGGAATACCTCTTCTACGTAGACCTCACCTTCGACAACCTGACCCGATACCGCCAGAGCATCGACGCCATTACGCCGCTCGTGAAGAAAATAAAGGTGTTGGGCGAATATGAGGAGAAGGAGTAGTTGATAGTTTATAGTTAACAGTTAAAAATAAGAATTATGATACAACCAGCCAATAGAGTAACGGAAATACAGGAATACTACTTCAGCCGCAAGCTGAAGGAAGTGGCTAAGCTTAATGCCGAGGGCAAAGACATTATCAGTCTGGCCATCGGAAGTCCAGACATGCCGCCTTCTAAGCAGACCATTGACAAGCTCTGCGAGGTAGCCAACAATCCAAACGCACACGGATATCAGCCTACGGTGGGCATACCAGAGTTGCGCAAAGCAATGGCTGGTTTCTATAAGCGCTGGTATGATGTAGACCTCGACTGGGCTACCGAAATCCAGCCCCTCATAGGTAGCAAGGAAGGCATTCTGCACGTAACGCTCGCCTTCTGCAACCCTGGCGATGAGGTGCTTATCCCGAACCCGGGATACCCTACCTACACCGCCATCAACAAGATTCTGGGTACCAAGATTACCTACTACGATCTGAGAGAGGATAACGGATGGCAGCCCGATTTCGACGCCCTGGAGAAGATGGACCTGAGCCACGTAAAACTGATGTGGACCAACTATCCTAACATGCCGACAGGCGGTGTGGCAAAGCGCGAAACCTACGAAAAGCTGGTGGCATTCGCCCAGAAGCACAACATCGTGGTGGTGAACGACAACCCATATTCGCTCATCCTCAACGAGCACCCTATGAGCATCATGCAGGTGCCGGGAGCTAAGGACTGCTGCATCGAGTTCAATTCCTTGAGCAAGAGCCACAACATGCCAGGCTGGCGTGTGGCGATGATTTCGAGCAACAAGACCTTCATCTCATGGATTCTGAAGGTGAAGAGCAACATTGACAACGGAAGCTTCCGAGGCATACAGTTGGCAGCTGCCGAGGCGATGTTGAACAACACGGATGAATGGCACCGCGAGAACAACATCCAGAACTACCGCCGCCGCCGCGACATTGCCGAGGAGATCATGAAGGTGCTCGACTGCCAGTTTGACCCTAACCAGGTAGGCATGTTCCTTTGGGGCAAGATACCTGAGAAATATGCTGATGTAGAAGACCTGACAGAGAAGATTCTGCATGAGGCTCGCGTCTTTATCACCCCTGGCTTCATCTTCGGAACCAACGGCAAGCGTTACATCCGTATCAGCCTCTGTGCCAAGGATGAGAAGATGAAAGAGGCCCTGGAGAGAATCAAGAAGGTTTTTGAAAAGTAAAAAAGTAAAAAGTAAAAAATAAAAATATACGACTATGGAATTAGAATTAGAACCATTGAATTTTCCTAGTGATCAGGAACGCCCTTGCGTCATTGCCGGCCCTTGCTCGGCAGAGACAGAAGAGCAGGTTATGACTACCGCTAAGCAGTTGGCTGCCAAAGGTTGCCACATGTTCCGCGCAGGTGTGTGGAAGCCACGCACCAAACCGGGAGGCTTCGAGGGTAACGGTGAAACAGCCTTGCCTTGGATGAAGCAGGTGAAGGAAGAAACAGGCATGCTGACAGCTACTGAGGTGGCTACCCCAGAGCATGTAGAGCTCGCACTGAAATATGGAATCGACATTCTCTGGGTAGGTGCACGTACATCTGCCAACCCATTCGCCATGCAGGCACTTGCCGACAGTCTTCAGGGCGTAGACGTGCCTGTGCTCGTTAAGAACCCGGTAAACCCAGACCTCGAGCTTTGGATCGGTGCCCTGCAGCGCATCAACCAGGCAGGCATCAAGAAGCTCGGTGCCATCCACCGCGGATTCTCCAGCTTCGATAAGAAGATTTACCGCAACCTTCCTATGTGGCAGATTCCTATCGAGTTGCACCGCCGCATACCACAGTTGCCAATCATCTGCGACCCTAGCCACATCGGCGGCCGACGCGACCTCATCGCCCCTCTCTGCCAGCAGGCAATGGACTTAGGTTTCGACGGACTCATCGTTGAGAGCCACTGCAGCCCAGACGATGCATGGAGCGATGCCAAGCAGCAGGTTACCCCAGAGGTGCTGGATTACATCCTCAGCCTCCTCGTAGTGCGCGATGAGCATTATTCTACAGAGGGTCTGCACCAGCTGCGCGGTCAGATTGACGAGTGCGACAACCAGCTGATGGATCTCCTGGCTAAGCGTATGCGCGTTTGCCGCGAGATTGGTACCTACAAGAAGGAGCACAACATGACCATCGTTCAGACCAGCCGTTACAACGAGATTCTCGACAAGCGTGGAGCCCAGGCAGCCCTCTGCGGCATGAGCCCTGAGTTTGCCGCTCAGATTTTCGAGCACATCCATGAGGAGAGTGTCCGCCAGCAGTTGGAAATCCTAAACCAGAAGTAAAGGATACTGGCTATGAGAATATTAATTATGGGAGCAGGTAAGATGGGAAGTTTCTTCATCGACCTGCTCAGTTTCGACCACGAGGTGGCGGTTTACGAGAAGGATGCCAAGCGACTGCGCTTCACCTACAACTGTTACCGCTTCACCAAGATGGAAGAAATAGAGATGTTCCGCCCCGAACTGGTTATCAATGCGGTGACGGTAAAATATACGCTACCAGCCTTCGAAGAGGTGTTGCCACATCTCTCTCACGACTGCATTATCAGCGACATAGCTTCGGTAAAGACCGGACTGCAGGAGTTTTACGAGAAGAGCGGTTTCCGCTTCGTGAGCACGCACCCTATGTTCGGCCCGACCTTTGCCAATCTGAACCAGCTTTCAGAGGAGAATGCAGTCATCATCAAGGAGGGTGACTACATGGGCAAGATATTCTTCAAGGACCTCTACCAGAAGTTGGGGTTGAGTCTGCATGAGTATACATTTGATGAGCACGACCAGACGGTGGCCTACTCGCTGAGTATTCCTTTCGTGAGCACCTTTGCCTTTGCAGCAGTGATGAAGCACCAGGATGCTCCGGGCACCACCTTCAAGCGCCACATGCAGATAGCCAAGGGCGTGCTCAACGAAGATGATTACCTGCTGCAGGAAATCCTCTTCAACCCATACACATCGGGTCAGGTGGCACAGATCAGAGAGGAGCTTGCTGAGCTCATCGACATCATTGACCACAAGGATGCGAAGCGTATGAAACTCTTCCTCACCAAGATACGTAATCATGTGAAGGAAGATATTGAGATTAAAGAAAAATAAAAATGTTGATTTAATGGGGGAGCCCTTATTATTATGTTCCCCCTCCAGTTGTTGGTGTTTTGCATGTGAATGCAGAACATTTAAGTTGTTTAAAGGCCTTGCATGTGAATGTAGGGTCTTTTTTATATGTTGCCGGAAGCGGAAAAGCTTAATGACCTTAATGACCAATGACCTTAATGACCACCCCCGATTAGTGATTAATGATTAATGATTAGTGATTAGTGATTAGGCAGGCGTGCGTCCCCGGTAAGGCGCCAGCAGGTGGATAATAAGGAAAAAAGGGGGCAAAATGAAAATATGTAAGGAGATAGGGGCGATTTCTGAAATATTATTTGTACCTTTGCACCCACAAATCAAAGGATAGATTGTAGAATCAGTAAAAAAGATTGTAGAATCAATAAACAGATTGTAGAATCAGTAAAAAGAGAGCAGTTCTATTATGAGCGAACAGAAAGAAACAAAGAATATGAAGAATGCTGCTGAGGCGCAGGTCCCTGAGCAGAATACAACAGAAACAGCAGCTAAGCAGAATGAGGATGCTAAGCAGGCTGATACAACAGAACAGCAGGCGGATGCTGCTGCCTTCCAGGTAGTGAACGAGGGTTTTTCTACCCGTGAGGCCATTGAGGAGGCTAAACGCTGCCTACACTGCAAGATTCCGCAGTGCAAGAAGGGATGCCCGATAGGCAACGACATACCTGATTTCGTACACGAACTCTCTATGGGTAACATGGGTGCGGCGATGAGCATCATCAATGCCAAGAGCAACCTGCCGGCCATCTGCGGCCGTGTATGCCCTCATGAGAAACAGTGTCAGGGCAACTGCGTGCTCGGAAAGAAAGGCAAACCGGTACAGATTGGCAAACTGGAGCAGTTTATTGCCGATTTTGATACCAAAATGAACCTTTCGCGCGAGATGTTGCCACAGAAAACACGTGGCCGTGTGGCAGTCATCGGTTCGGGTCCAGCGGGCTTGACCGTAGCCGGCGATCTGGCGCGTCAGGGCTTCAACGTCACCATTTTCGAGGGCCAGGCTGAGCCGGGAGGCGTGTTGATGTATGGTATTCCTGAGTATCGCTTGCCTAAGTCGGTAGTGCGCGATGAGGTGGCTAAGATTGCTGCCCTCGGCGTGCAGTTTATCACCAACTGCATGGTGGGCGAGAACAATGTAACCATCGACAGTCTGTTCCGTGCAGGCTACGACGCCATCTTTATGGGCACAGGTACCAGCGTGCCTCAGAACATGGACTCTACACCGGGCTCAAAGCTCCACGGTGTGAGCCAGAGTACATACTTTCTGCATAACGTGAATGCCTATAACGAAGGCGCTTTGACCCGCGACATGGTTCCGCTGCGCGATGGCGAGAAGGTGGGTGTCATTGGCGGCGGAAACGTGGCCATGGATGCTGCCCGTACTGCTATCCGTCTGGGTGCCGACGTTACCGTGCTGTACCGTAAGACCCAGGAAGAGATGCCTGCCATCAAGAGCGAATATGAAGATGCGGTGAAGGAAGGCGTGAAATTTGAGTGGAAAACTACCGTTGAGGCCTTCCTGAAGGGCAAAAACGGCCGTCTGGGAAGCTGTGTTCTGAACACTCCTGAGGGTGAAAGGGTAGAAAAATTCGACAGAATCTATCTCGCCATCGGTTCAAGACCAGCCAACCGTATCGTTTCTACCACAGCCGGAATCGAGGTGGATGAGAAGGGATATGTTAAAGTTGTTGAACGTCCGTTCGGTATGACCACCCGTCGCGGTGTGTTCGCCGGAGGTGATGTGGTACACCGTCCGCAGACTGTAGTCCTGGCGATGAAGGCTGCCAAGGAGGTGGCTCAGGGCATCGCCCAATATGTAGATGCCATCAAGCTTCTTGAAGAGGCTAAGAGAATCGAGCAACGTGGAATAGTAGAATAATCAAATGAATTCAATTGAATTAAGTGAATTATTTCTGCAGTAACGGAACTGCTTTTACTGGGATTTGTCACTAGGCTCGGCAGATGTGCTGACTGCAGTCGGCAGACCTGCTGACTAGGCTCGGCAGAGCTGCTGAGCCTAGTGGTAATATCTGGGAAACTATGTGTTTTGACTAAAAAGACTATATGCAAGAACTCTAAAGGCTATATGCTTTTACTTATAAAAATATTTCTTAGTTTGAAAACACCATATCTTTCCTTTGAATGATACTATATACCTTTGAATGATACTATATAAATAAACCAACTGTTATAGACGCTTAATTTTTTTACATTACTCTTTAAATGAACTTAAACTTCTTGGGAAATTTAATGAAGTATCAGATTTAATCATTACTTTTGTATCAGATTCATATTAAGAAGAAGTAATTTGTCTGGTACAAAGAAAAGATATAAATCAGAGAAAAAGCATGAAGCGTATCATATTGGTTTTAACAGTATTGCTTGCCATGTTAGGGCAGGTAGCCTATGCGCAGAAAACGTGTGTCATCGCATCGGCAGAAAATCATGTGCCTATTCGTGAAGCGCTTATTCATACCAATAACAATCATTGGGCAAGAACAGATTATCGGGGCTATTGGACGATGCGCTATCAGTTTGATTCAGCAACCGTATCGAAACCTGGTTTTATGAAGGCAACTATCCGGTACAAGGAACTGCCGGATACTCTGTTTCTCTTGCCGGATGCCAAACAATTAGGCGAAGTGACAGTTTGGGGCAAGAATCAGGAAGGCATCAAAAACATGGAAGAGGATATTCAGGAGAAGATAAACTCTTTGCCAACTTCATCTGCTGGCATCGGGTTTGATGCTTTCGGCTGGATGGATAAACAGGGTAAACGTGATAAGAAGCATCTGCAACAGGCTAAAAAGGTATTTGAAAAAATGGAACATAAGGATCCTGTGGTAGCTGCTTATGAAAAAGCAACGGGGAAAAAGTATGAATTGACTAATCCGTATGATGTCTCGGCTTTTAAGAAAGATCCTCCTTCTGAAATGGCTACAGAAGAGAAAAAAGCAACTTCTGATGCTGAATCAAAATCGAAAAAGAAGGAGAATCCTGAAAAATAAGCACAAGAGTAAACTGAAGAAATGAACTCGGGAAAGGCAGAGCGACATCTATTTTAGCCGACGGGATAAAAAAAAACATAAACAAGTTGGCTTTCTCGAAAAAAAGTCGTATCTTTGTAGCCAAAAATATAAAGAAAGAAAAATGTTTGAAAATTTAAGTGATAGACTGGAACGCTCGTTCAAAATCTTGAAGGGCGAGGGAAAAATTACAGAAATCAACGTGGCGGAAACCATGAAGGATGTGCGCCGTGCACTCCTCGACGCCGACGTAAACTATAAAGTGGCTAAGGAATTCACCAACAAGGTGAAGGAGAAAGCACTCGGCATGAATGTACTTACTGCCGTAAAGCCGGGACAGTTGATGATCAAGTTGGTGCACGATGAACTGGAAGAACTCATGGGCGGCGAAGAAGCCCCATTGAAGCTCGAAAGTCATCCGGCCGTCATCCTCATGAGCGGTCTGCAGGGTTCGGGTAAGACTACCTTCAGTGGCAAGCTTGCCAACATGCTCAAGACCAAGAAAGGCAAGAAGCCATTGCTCGTGGCCTGCGACGTTTACCGTCCGGCAGCTATCCAGCAGCTCCATGTAGTGGGTGAGCAGGTGGGTGTTCCGGTATACAGCGAGCCTGAGAACAAGGATGTGCTCAGTATCGCCGACCATGCCATCCAGCAGGCTAAGACTAACGGCAACGATGTGGTAATCGTCGATACAGCCGGACGTCTCGCCATTGATGAGCAGATGATGAACGAGATCAGCAATCTCAAGAATCATCTCCGTCCAGACGAAACCCTCTTCGTGGTTGACTCCATGACCGGTCAGGATGCCGTAAACACAGCCAAGGAATTCAACGACCGCCTCGACTTCAACGGCGTTGTTCTCACCAAGCTCGACGGTGATACCCGCGGTGGTGCTGCCCTCAGTATCCGTACCGTGGTAACCAAGCCAATCAAGTTTATAGGTACCGGCGAGAAGATGGACGCCATTGACGTGTTCCACCCAGCTCGTATGGCAGACCGAATCCTCGGCATGGGTGACGTGGTATCCCTCGTAGAGCGCGCACAGGAGCAGTTCGACCTGGAAGAGGCCAAGAAACTGGAGAAGAAGATCAGAAAGAACCAGTTCGACTTCAACGATTTCTACAACCAGATTCAGCAGATCAAGAAGATGGGTAACATCAAGGATCTGGCAGCGATGATTCCGGGCGTGGGCAAGGCAATCCGCGACGTAGATATCCCAGAGGATGCATTCAAGGGCGTAGAGGCCATCATCCAGAGTATGACTCCTAAGGAGCGCACCAATCCGGCCATCCTCAACACGTCACGCCGCCAGCGCATCGCTAAGGGTTCGGGTACCAACATCCAGGAGGTGAACAAACTCATTAAGCAGTTTGACCAGACCCGCAAGATGATGCAGATGATGACCGGCAACAAAATGGCGCAGATGATGAGCCGCATGAAGGGTATGCCTGGCATGCCTAAGATGCCGGGCATGTAAGAAAAGTATAAACGTTAAAATAAGAATAAAAATGCAGCTTATAGACGGAAAGGCGACGGCAGCCGCCATCAAGGAACAGATAGCCCAGGAGGTGGCACAGATTGTTGCCGACGGAGGCAAGCAGCCACACCTGGTAGCCGTGCTCGTAGGGCACGACGGAGGCAGCGAAACCTATGTGAAAAACAAGGTGCTGGCCTGCGAGAAGTGTGGATTCAAGTCGACCCTCATCCGTTATGAGGAGGATGTTACCGAAGAAGAGCTCCTGCAGTGCGTAGACAAGTTGAACCAGGATGATGATGTTGACGGATTCATCGTTCAGCTTCCTCTTCCTAAGCACATCGATGAGCAGAAGGTGACCATGGCAATAGATTACCGCAAGGATGTAGACGGATTCCACCCAGTAAACGTGGGCAGAATGTCGCTCGGCATGCCTTGTTTCATCTCTGCCACTCCGCTCGGTATCCTCACCCTGCTGCAGCATTACAATATTGAGACCAGTGGTAAGAAATGCGTCATTCTGGGCAGAAGCAACATCGTAGGCAAGCCAATGGCTCAGCTGATGATGCAGAAGCAGTATGGCGATGCTACCGTCACCGTATGCCACTCCCATTCCAAGAATTTGAAGAAAGAGTGTCAGGAGGCAGATATCATCATCGCAGCCATAGGCCGTCCTGATTTCGTGACAGCCGATATGGTGAAGCCGGGAGCCGTAGTCATTGATGTGGGTACCACCCGCGTGCCTGATGCTACGAAGAAAAGTGGTTTCCGCCTGAACGGTGATGTGAAATTCGACGAGGTGGCAGAGAAGTGCTCCTTCATCACTCCTGTTCCGGGAGGCGTTGGTCCGATGACCATCTGTTCGCTGATGAAGAATACGCTGGCTGCCGGCAAGAAGGAATATTACAGCTAGAAAGAAGATAATTATTTCAGAAAGAAGCAGTGCTTAAGTCACTGCATACTTGATTTTTTATAACTCTCTAATTTGTGGGGCAGGGTGCAGTGATGCACTCTGCCTTTTTATCAAGCCGAGAGAAATAGTGTAAAATGAACAAACAATATTAATCTAAAAATATAGAAACATGATAAAACTAAAGTACATATTTACATCAGCGCTGCTCGTGGCAGCTGCCAGTGCCAGTCAGGCAGTCAGCAGTCAGCAGATGCAGAAGCAAATAGACAAGGATGCCCCTGCATACACCATACAGGGCAAGGACTCCATCTGCCAGATATTCATCTATTCGCCAGCACCCAACCAGGGCTTGCATCTGGCTTATTTCACCGACGATGAGCGTTGGGTGGATGTAGGACAGCTCTGCGCCAGCGACTACGGTCCGTGGGGAGCTGAAAAGAAGATGTATAACCCCTTCGTGGTAAAAGCTAACGACGGCACATGGCGCGCACTTTGGAGCGTGAACCAGCATGCACCGCAGTTTGCCGTAGCCTATTCTGAAGACCTCATCACCTGGCGCCCGCAGGATTATCCCATCATCCGCGAAAAGGGCGTGAAGGATGTGGCTGCCTATCAGATGGATGACGGCAACTTCGACATCTATCTCAAGACATCCAAAGGCAAACGATACGTACAGGCAAGCAACGATTTCCGTACCTTCAAGGAAGATACTCTGGAGGCTTCAGCTGATGAGATACTCTGGCAGCGCGACACCGCAACCATAGGCGGAAAACTCTTCCAGGGCTGCGATTTCGAGGTGCCGGCCGTACATCTCAACTACATCCGTTCCTGGTTCCACGCCCTCTCTGAAGAGGCAAAACTCAACGCCCAGCCGATACCGAAGACCGATGCCGACCTCGCAGCTTATGCCAAGGACAACCACATCGACCTGCCGAAAGATTCGGAAATCCCTGCCAACCTCAGCATCAATCCACAGAAATCCCACCGCATCTCCAACAAGCTGATGGGTATCTTCTTCGAAGACATCAGCCGCGCTGCCGACGGAGGACTCTCTGCAGAAATGTTGCAGAACGGTGACTTTGAGTATAACAAGGAAGACCACCGCCACCAGTGGAATGCCACCACGGCATGGGTGGGGGTAGAGAAAGAGGGCATCGCCACCGAAAACGGGGTGAGCCAGAACAATGCCCATTATGCCGTTCTGGGCGCTACACCTATTTATAATATAGGTTGGGACGGCATCGCCATACGTCGCGGAGCTGCCGTTGAGGGCAAGGAGGGTAAGCATCAGCCAGCCATTTACGAGGTGAGCCTGCATGCCCGCTGCATCGATGCCAAGAAGAAAGACCTCACCCTGGCGCTCGTAAACCAGGAGGGATTGCCTGTATGCCAGACCAAGATCAAGGTGCAGGACGCAGACTGGAAGGAATATAAGGCGCAGCTCATCGTGACCGATAAATATGAGGGCGAACTCGCCAGCGAAGCCACCACCAAGGAGGGCAAACTGGGCAAGAACATCCGGTTTGCCATCTTGCCTAAGGGCGAGCAGAAAGTGGCGGTAGATTTGGTAAGTCTCAAACCACAAGATACTTACAAGGGTCATGGACTGCGTAAAGACCTTGCCGAGGCCATTGCCGACCTGAAGCCTCGCTTCGTGCGCTTCCCGGGCGGCTGCATGCTCCACGGTCAGGGGCTCAAGAACATTTACCACTGGAAGGAGAGCGTGGGTCCGCAGAAAGATCGCAAGCCAGCCTACAACATCTGGGGGTACCATCAGACCCGCCAGCTGGGTTTCTATGAGTATTTCCAGTGGTGCGAGGATATGGGAGCCGAGCCGCTGCCTGTATTGGCGGCAGGTGTTCCTTGTCAGAACTCTGTGGCAGATGAGCGCGGAGTGGCTGGTCAGCAGGGCGGAATCCCGATGAGCGAGATGCCGCAGTATATTCAGGACGTGCTAGACCTGGTAGAATGGGCGAATGGCGATCCTGCCACCTCTAAGTGGGCTAAGATGAGAGCCGATGCGGGTCATCCGGCTCCGTTCAACCTCAAGATGATAGGCATCGGCAACGAAGACCTCATCTCTACCGATTTCGAGCAGCGCTACCTGATGATCTGCAAGGCAGTGAAGCAGAAGTATCCTCAGCTCGAGGTGGTAGGTACCGTAGGTCCGTTCCACTTCCCGTCTTCCGATTATATTGAGGGTTGGAAGATTGCCCGCGAAAACAAGCGCTGGATTGATGCCGTAGACGAGCATTATTATGAGCAGCCGGGCTGGTTCCTGAACCATCAGGATTATTACGACCATTACGACCGCAAGGCTCCTAAGGTTTATCTGGGCGAATATGCATCTCGCGGTGCCAATGCGGTAGACAATGCGCTGGCTGAGGGCATCCACCTCTGCAATGTGGAGCGCAACGGCGATGTGGTAGAAATGACATCCTATGCTCCTCTCTTGTGTAAGGACGGATACAGCAACTGGCAGCCGGACATGATTTACTTTGATAATAATAATGTACGCGCGAGCGAGAGCTACAAGATGCAGAAGATGTTCGGTCAGCATGCCGGTGACCTCTACATTTCATCCGTGCTCAGTCTGCCGGATGCGCTGAAGAAATATGTGGGCACCAGTGTAGTGAAGGATTCTAAATCGGGCAAAACCTGGCTTAAAGTGGTGAATGCCTTGCCTCGCACGCTGAAACTCTCGGTTTCTGGCTTGGGCAACAAGCAGGTAACCATCGCAGGCAGAAGCGCTCAGGTTTTCGAACTTTAGCTTTCTTTAGAAGATGTTTTCTGATAGAAACGGATAGAACCAATAATGGCTCAGATTATTCATTTTGAGTAAAATAGAATGGAGAAATAGGATATTAAAATGTTCTTTTTCTCCATTTTTTATGTTTTACAGCATAAAATATGGCCAAAAATTTGGTAGTTAATAATTTTTTTTATTATTTTGCACCCTGAAAATGAAGTTTTAAGTAATTTATATAAAATCAAATTTTAGAGAGAAAATGAAAAAGTTAGTATTAATGTTTGCTGCTGCCGTAATGGCAGTATCTGCATCTGCTCAGACTACACAGGAGAGCAAGTTCTTTGACAATTGGTATCTTGGTGTAAACGTTGGAGCTGCTACAAAGACTACTCACAATGCATGGTTCAAGAACGTAAATCCTTCAGTAGGTGTACGTCTCGGAAAGTGGTTTACTCCAGTTTGGGGTGCTGCTGTAGAGGCTGACCTCTATGCTCGTAACCGCAACCTGCCTTTTACACATAAGACTTTGGTTCGTGGTGCAAGCGGTAAGTTCATCGGTACTATCAATGCAACAAACCTCTTCTTGGGTTACAAGGGTGAGCCACGTAAATTCGAAATCATCCCATTGGCAGGCATCGGTGGTTACCACTCTTTCAACCTTCATAATGGCAACCTCAATGCCCTCACAGCTAACGCAGGTGTTGACTTCGCATTCAACCTTGGCGCAAACAAGGCTTGGCAGGTATATGTAGAGCCATCTATGAATTGGTTCCTTCACGACAACAAGAGTGCTTGCAATGGTTGCCAGTTTGATGTTAACAAGTCTGCTTTTCAGGTTAAGGTGGGTGTTAACTACAAGTTCAAGGGTTCTAACAACTCTCACAACTTCACTATCGTAACTCCACGCGACCAGAACGAGATTGATGGTTTGAATGGTCAGATCAACAACCTCCGCAACGACTTGAATAGCAAGGATTCTGAACTCGCAGCTAAGGACAAGCAGATCAAGGATCTCCAGAATGCGCTCAATGAGTGCCAGAAGGCTCCTAAGTATGTAAAGCCAGCTACTGCTACCAATTTGCAGCCAACAGTATTGTTTACTGTAGGTAAGTCAAAAGTAGAGCGTAGCCAGATGCCAAACATCGAGATGATTGCTCAGTATATGAAGAATCATCCAAATGCTAAGGTTGAAATTAAGGGTTATGCATCTCCAGAGGGTTCTAAGGAACTTAACCAGAAACTTTCTGAGGCTCGTGCCAATGCTGTAAAGAACATTCTCGTTAAGACTTACAAGATTAGCGCAAATCGTCTTCAGGCTAAGGGTATGGGTGCTACTGACAAGCTCTTCAAGCAGGTTGAGTTCAACCGTGTTGCTACATTCAATGATAACAATGCAGCTGAATAAAGAAATAAGTAGTTTCAGATATTTGGTCTTGTGACCAGGTCCTCCTAAACTTCGGTTTAGGAGGATTTTTTTTCTTCTTACCTTTCTTACATGTCTGGCCGCCTCGCTTTATACTTTTTCGTCAGGTTATCTTAATAAGATAAGAGTTCAGTGTGGTTAATAAGCTCTTTCTTGTTTTTTTGCACAAAATCAGCAGAAATGAGTATCTATCGTGATAAATTGTAAGCATTTTATTTGTTTTTCTAACAAAAAAACGAAGTTTTCTGAAATTTTATACGAAATTAGTTGGCTATTACATAAATTCTCTGTATCTTTGCAGGCAAATTATAACAAATGGGCTCGAAAGAGCCCTTTTAAGCAAGGAAATAAAAGAAAAAAAGATATGAAACATCCATTAAGAAGTAGCGTCTGCACTGAAGGCAGAAGAATGGCAGGTGCCCGAGCACTCTGGGTAGCTGCAGGTATGAAACACGAGCAGTTTGGTAAACCAATCATTGCTATCGTGAACAGCTTTACTCAGTTTGTGCCAGGTCATACCCATCTTCATGAAATCGGTCAGATCGTCAAGAAGGAAATCGAAGCTATGGGGTGCTACGCAGCCGAATTCAATACCATCGCCGTTGACGACGGTATCGCAATGGGACACGACGGAATGCTCTATTCCCTCCCAAGCCGTGACATCATTGCCGACTCTGTAGAATACATGGTCAATGCTCACAAAGCCGACGCCATGATCTGCATCTCAAACTGCGACAAGGTAACCCCAGGTATGCTCATGGCATCTATGCGACTGAACATTCCTACAGTGTTCTGCTCAGGTGGACCTATGGAAGCCGGACGCTGGAAGGGTGAGAACGCCGACTTGATTACAGCTATGATTAAGGGTGCTGATACAAGCGTTTCTGACGAGGAGATGACGCAGATTGAGCAGTGCGCCTGCCCAGGTTGCGGTAGCTGCTCAGGTATGTTTACCGCCAACTCAATGAACTCACTCACCGAGGCCATCGGTCTGAGCTTGCCAGGCAACGGAACCATTCTTGCTACCCACAAAAACCGCATCCAACTTTTTAAAGATGCAGCACGCCAGATAGTTAAGAACGCTTATGCATATTATGAGGACGGCGACGAGAGCGTATTGCCACGCAATATAGCTACCCGCGACGCATTCCTCAATGCCATGACCCTGGACATCGCCATGGGCGGAAGCACCAACACCGTGCTCCACTTGCTGGCAGTAGCTCAGGAAGCTGGCGCAGACTTCAAGATGGAAGACATCGACCAGTTGAGCCGCAAGGTGCCTTGCCTCTGCAAGTTGAGCCCTAACACCCAGAAATACAGTGTACAGGAGTGCAACCGCGCAGGTGGTATCCTCGGTATCCTGAACGAGCTGAACAAGGGCGGTCTGATCAACGGCGCCGTAAAGCGTGTTGACGGCAAAACACTCGATGAGCAGATGAAGAAATACGATATTACCGGCACAGAGATTGATGCCGAGGCTGACAGAATCTATCATTCAGCACCGGGCAGAAAGTTCTCTACCCAGATGGGTAGTCAGGACGCTCAGTGGGAGAGTCTTGACACCGACCGCGCCGAGGGTTGTATCCGCGACCTCGAGCATGCCTACACCAAGGATGGCGGACTGGCAGTGCTCTTCGGCAACATCGCCCAGAACGGTTGCGTAGTAAAGACAGCCGGCGTAGACCCAGTGCTCTGGCATTTTGAGGGTCCAGCCGTATGCTTTGATTCTCAGGAAGATGCATGCGAAGGCATCCTCGGTGGAAAGGTTAACTCAGGCGACTGCGTAGTCATCACCCACGAGGGTCCGAAGGGTGGCCCTGGCATGCAGGAGATGCTCTACCCAACCTCTTACATCAAGAGCCGTCACCTGGGCAAGGAATGTGCCCTCATCACCGACGGCCGCTTCTCAGGCGGTACATCAGGCTTGAGCATCGGTCACATCAGTCCTGAGGCTGCAGCAGGTGGTAACATCGGCAAGATTAAGGATGGCGACATCATCGTCATTGATATCCCTAGCCGCTCCATCAATGTGAAGCTCTCTGACGAGGAACTCGCAGCACGCCCACAGCAGCCGCTGAAGCGCAACCGCGTGGTTAGCAAGGCACTGCGCGCTTATGCCCAGAGCGTAAGTTCGGCAGATAAGGGCGGTGTGAGAATCATCGACTAATCTTCGAGAGTCTTTGAAAAGACAGTTTTTAGAGTCTTTGAGAAAAGAAAAGTTTTTGAATTATTCAGAATAATAACATATAAATGGCAAAAGAAGTAATAACAGGAGCCGAAGCACTGATGCGCTCCCTGAAAAACGAGGATGTTAAAACCATCTTCGGATATCCGGGCGGCAGCATCATGCCAGTGTTTGATGCACTGTACGGTTACACGAGAGGTGAAAAGAAGATGTTTGACCACATCTTGGTACGTCACGAGCAGGCTGCTGCTCACGCTGCACAGGGTTATGCCCGAGTCAGCGGCGAAGTGGGCGTCACTCTTGTCACTAGTGGTCCTGGAGCTACAAATACATTGACCGGCATCGCTGATGCCATGATGGATTCTACACCAATCGTAGTCATCGCCGGACAGGTAGGCGTAGGTGCCCTGGGTACCGATGCCTTCCAGGAGGTAGACCTCGTGGGTGTTACCCAGCCAATCTCCAAGTGGTCTTACCAGATACGCCGTGCCGAGGATGTGGCATGGGCTGTGAGCCGTGCTTTCTACATCGCCCGCAGCGGACGTCCGGGACCTGTGGTGCTCGACTTTACAAAGAATGCGCAGGTGGCTACATGCGAGTGGGAACCAGTGAAATGTGAGAAGGTTACATCTTACAACCCTTATCCTACGATAGATGAAAAGGCGGTGGCTGAAGCTGCCGAACTCATCAACAATGCCAAGAAACCATTCGCCCTCGTGGGTCATGGAGTAGAGCTTGGCGGTGCACATAATGAACTCATCGAATTCCTCGAGAAGGCAGATATCCCTGCCGGCAGAACCCTGCTCGGCCTTTCTGCCCTGCCTAGCAATCACCCGCTCAACATGGGTATGCTCGGCATGCACGGTTCTTATGCTACCAACATGAAGACCCAGGAGTGTGATGTGCTCATCGCCATCGGTATGCGTTTCAGCGACCGTATCACAGGCGTGCCTTCTAAGTATGCTCCCCAGGCCAAGATTATTCACCTGGACATTGACAAGGCTGAGATTGATAAGGTTATCAAGACAGATGTGGCTGTGGTGGGCGACTGCAAGCAGAGTCTGCCAGCCATTACCCGTCTGCTGAACAAGAATGTTCACCGCGAGTGGAGAGATTCCTTCGAGGAATACCGCCAGCAGGAACAGGAAAAGGTAATAGAGAAGGATATCCACCCTACAGAGGGACCGCTGCTTATGGGCGAGGTGACCAACGTGGTAACGGAAGCTACTCATAATGAGGCTGTTCTCGTAAACGACGTAGGTCAGAACCAGATGATCAGTAGCCGCTACTTCAAGTTTACCAAGAAGCTGAGCATCGTAACCAGTGGTGGTTTCGGAACCATGGGCTTCGGCCTTCCGGCAGCCATCGGTGCCACCTTCGGAGCTCCCGATCGCACCATCTGCTGTTTCTTCGGCGACGGCGGTTTCCAGATGAACATCCAGGAACTGGGCACCATCATGGAGCAGCAGGCACCGGTAAAGATGATTCTGCTGAACAACAACTATCTGGGCAACGTTCGCCAGTGGCAAGACCTGATGTTCGGCGGCCGTCACTCCTTCACCCACATGATGAATCCTCATTATGCAGAGATTGCCAAGGCCTACGGCATACCATACGATGTGGTAATAGACCGCAAGGACCTTCAGGCTAAGGTGGAGAAGATGATCAGCACCAAGGGTCCTTACCTGTTGGAGTGCGCCATCAAGGAGAATGAAGACATCGTTCCGATGACGCTGCCGGGCAAGAGTGTAGATGAGATGCAACTCGAGTTGAATTATTAAAAGCTTTCGGCTATATATAATAAGGTGTAAATTCCTTCATGAGGAAGCATCCTCCGAAAAGTAACCGATTATTTTAAAATTTGGAAAAATGGAGAATAACAACGAAAAGAAATTATATACATTGCTTGTTTACTCAGAAAACATTGCCGGTATCCTGAATCAGATTACCGCCGTGTTTACTCGCAGACAGGTAAACATCGAGAGCTTGAATGTTTCGGCCAGCAGTATCAAGAATATACACAAGTATACCATCACGGTTTGGAGTGATGAAGAGCAGATTGAGAAAATCAACAAGGCAATAGAGAAGAAGATTGACGTGGTGAAGAGCGATTACTACTCCGACGACCAGATCTTCATCCATGAAGTGGCTCTCTTCAAGATTTCCACTCCGGTATTGCTAGAAAATCCAGAGGTTTCGCGCACCATCCGCAAGCATGATGCCCGCATGATGGAGGTGAATCCTACCTACAGCACCGTGCTTCTGGCAGGACTTACCGAAGACATCGCCGACCTCTTCCAGCAGCTCAACAGCTACAACTGCCTGCTTCAGTATACCCGAAGCGGCAGAATCGCTGTAACGAGAAGTTTTGACGAACCCATCTCTGATTATCTCAAGCAGAATTCAGAAGATTAGATTTCTTTCATATTTTGATGCCCTTTGTTCCCCTGGCTTCAAACTAGCGGAGCAGGGGGCTTTTTCGGTTTAAAACAACAAGACAAACAACAAGATAAAAGGACGAGACAGATATTATGGAACAGAAAATATTAGATAAGGTAGGGCGTTACGAATTCCTATCGGAGCCTTTCCACTGCGATTTCAGCAGCCACCTCTTTATGGGGCATCTCGGAAATCATCTGCTCAATGCTGCCGATTTTCACAGCAACGACCGCGGGTTCGGTATGAACTACCTCATGCCCCGACACAAGACATGGGTTCTCAGCCGACTGGCCATTGAGATGACAGAGATGCCGAAGTCTTACGACCGCTTTGTGGTAGAAACCTGGTGCGAGAGTGCCATGAAATATTTCACATCCCGAGATTTCAAAATCTGCGGCAAGACATCATCATCCGAAGAAGCCAAGGTTTACGGCTACGGCAAGAGCGTGTGGGCAATGATTGATACGGAAACCCGACAGCCTGTTGATATTTTTGAAATTCACGACGGACTCATCAAAGAATATATTGATTCGGAAAAACCTTGTCCTATCCAGGCAAGTTCGAGAGTGAAAATGGGCAAGGATGCCAAGCTGGTGAGAACCATTGACACCTATTATCATGATGTAGATGTTAACGGGCACATCAACTCGGTGAAATACATCGAACATATCCTCGACCTCTTTGATCTGGATTATTACAAAAATCACTTTTTGCAAAGATTTGAGATAGCTTATGTAGCAGAAAGTCACCAGGGAGACCAACTTCATTTCTATTTGGAAGAAACAAGTGAGGCAGAAAAAATGCAAGAATACTGCATAAAGATAACAAAAACCGACAAAAATGACGTAAATGAGGTGGAAGTTGTAAGAAGTAAGGCTAAATTTATTAAAAATTGAAAGAAAAATTTGGTGGTTTCATTTTATTTGCTTACCTTTGCACTCAGAAAATAAGAATAAACCCAGAGCCGCCTTCTTGGATAGGGGGTGGACGGATCAAACAGGCTCTCTTTGGATAAGAATACAGCTCGCATCCGTATGGACAAGTATAACCCGCGGCTCCACAAACGGCAAGCCGCACAAAAAAAATAAAAATTATGGCAGAAATGAATTTCGGTGGCGTAATGGAAACTGTTGTCACCAGTCATGAATTTTCATTGGAGAAAGCACGTGAAGTATTGAAGAACGAAACAATCGCAGTTATCGGTTATGGTATCCAGGGTCCTGGTCAGGCTTGTAACCTTCGCGATAATGGTTTCAACGTCATCGTCGGACAGCGTCAGGGTAAGACCTACGAGAAGTGTCTGAAGGATGGTTGGGTTCCTGGTAAGACATTGTTCTCTATCGAGGAAGCTGCTGAAAAGGGTACTATCATCTGTATGTTGCTTTCTGATGCCGGTCAGATTGCATGCTGGCCAAAGATTAAGCCACACCTCACAGCAGGTAAGACTTTGTATTATTCACATGGTTTCGCTATCAACTGGAGCGACCGCACAGGCGTTGTTCCACCAAAGGATATTGATGTAATCATGGTTGCTCCTAAGGGTTCTGGTACTTCTCTCCGCACTATGTTCTGCGAGGGTCGTGGTTTGAACTGCTCTTACGCTGTATATCAGGATGCATCTGGCAAGGCAGAGGAGAAGACTATTGCCTTCGGTATCGGTATCGGTGCCGGTTATTTGTTCAAGACAACATTCCAGCGTGAGGCTACTTCTGACCTCACAGGTGAGCGTGGCTCATTGATGGGTGCAATTGAGGGATTGTTGGAGGCACAGTATGACGTGCTCCGCGAGAATGGTCACTCACCATCTGAGGCTTTCAACGAGACTGTTGAGGAGCTCACACAGAGCCTTGGCCCTCTCTTCGGTGCTAAGGGTATGGATTGGATGTATGCTAACTGTTCAACAACAGCTCAGCGTGGTGCTCTTGACTGGGCTCCTCGTTTCCGTGAGGCTATCAAGCCTGTAATGGAGTGGTTGTACTACTCTGTAAAGACTGGTAACGAGGCTCAGATTTCTATCGACAAGAACTCTCAGGCTGATTACCGCGAGAAGTTGAACGCTGAACTCGAGGCTATGCGCAACAAGGAAATGTGGCAGGCTGGTGTTACAGTTCGTAAACTTCGCCCTGAGAATAACTAATTTTTTTCTCGTACATAATGTTGAAAAGGGAATGGCCCGAGAGGTGTCGTTCCCTTTTTTCTGTTTATAAGGGGCTTTAGTGATTTCATATGGGAGCGGGCTCATAAAGTATAACTTATGATACACCTTTCTGCTATTTCATTTATGGGTCATGAACGATTTTGTCTCCCTCGACATAAAACATATTCTCTGCAACCATTTCTTCAAGAACTGCAGCCATATCTTCTGAATCATATTTCAGTTGGTTTAGTTCTGTAATGTCATGTGGCTTTCCGTCTTTCAGCAAGTCTAGAATTTCTGATATAATAGTTTGCTTCTGGGGTATTTTGTGGTCTATGCAGACATCACATATCCCGCAGTCGTCCTTCATTTTCGTTTTTTCGCCAAAATAACTCAGAAGCTGGCGCGAACGGCAGATGCTGTCGTTCTTTGCATAACTGATAATGCTCTTGATGTGGGCAGTAAACTGTTTCTTGCGTACTTCCCATACCTCCTCAGGGATGATAACTCTGAAACCATCTTCCCTAGGACGCGTGTAGCTGATATAAGGTGTCTTGCGGCGGGGAATGAAGTCGATGATGTGGCGGGCACTCAGATTTTTCAGAATCATGTATACCTGCTGACGGTTTAGTTCGCTTACACGCTCTATCAGCGACTCATCAATGTAAACATAGTCGGTAAACAGACCGCCGTAATTACGCAGAAGCCCCGTAATAACAGACTCTTCCTTCTCCGAAACATTCTCTAGCAGATAGAGATCATTTCGGCTGATGTTAAATCTGATTCTTGCTTTTCCGTCAGGATTGTCCTCGTAGTGGATATAGCCTGAGCGCTCCAGAATGCGCAGAGCCGAGTCTACGCGAGTAGGGAAGTACTTGTAGGTGAAGCAGAACTTCTCTATCTCGAACATGAAAGTCTGTTCCATTCCGCTTCCAACTGCCACCTGGAAAAAGTAAGCAAGATGCTCGTAAACGTCTTTGATGAATTCTTTGTCTGGGAAGGTTTCGTCTATGCGTTTCATGAGTTTGTTTTCATCGCTCTGGTTGTAGAGCAGCACAGCATAAGCCTTTTCGCCGTCTCTTCCGCCTCGTCCCGCCTCTTGAAAATAGGCTTCCAGTGAGTCTGGACAATCTATATGAATTACCATTCTCACATCTGACTTGTCTATTCCCATGCCGAAAGCATTGGTTGCTACCATTACCCTTATCTCGTCATTTTGCCAGTTCTTCTGTCGGATATCCTTCACGTCGGAATCCAGTCCGGCATGGTAAAATGTAGCAGAAATACCTTGTTTGTTCAGAAGTTCTGCCATCTCCTTGGTTCGTTTTCGGCTTCTCGCGTAAATGATTGCTGAGCCTTGGGTACACTGTAGGATATGAACCATTTCGGTCAACTTGTCGTTGGTGGTGCGCACCACATAGGCAAGATTCTTGCGGGCAAAACTCATTTTAAATACGTTTTGCTTCTTGAAGTGAAGCTGGTTCTGGATATCTTCTACTACATCGGGAGTGGCCGTAGCCGTAAGAGCAAGGACTGGTACACCGGGCTTCATATCTCTTATTTTTGCAATTTCGAGATAAGACGGGCGGAAATCGTAACCCCACTGGCTGATGCAGTGAGCTTCATCTACCGTGATGAAACTCACCGGAATGTGGCGCAGTTTAGTTTGGAACAATTCTGAAGAAAGACGTTCTGGTGAAACATACAGAAACTTGATTTCACCGAAAATACAATTTTCCAATATTCGGAGAATCTCTTGGCGCGACAATCCTGTGTAGATGGCTTCAGCCAGGATGTTGCGGGCCTTGAGATGCTGTACCTGATCCTTCATCAGCGCAATGAGTGGAGTTACCACAATACAGACGCCCTTTTGGGCAAGGGCTGGAACCTGGAAGGTGATGGATTTACCGCCACCTGTAGGCATAAGACCGAGGGTATCCTCACCTCGGGCTATACTCTCGATGATGTCTCGTTGTATGCCGCGAAAGTCAGGATACCCCCAATATGTACGTAGTATTTCTTGATATTTATCTGCCATTTTTTGAAACTTTTGCCCTTGCAGATTTCGATGCTTTTGCGTCCTGACGGATTTTGCTCTACAAATCCGTGTAATCCGAGTAATCAGTGCCTAATCCATGCATAGGGCTAAGTACCTCATCCTTCGTTTGGACGGATGTCTTCTATCTGAAGTTGAACTTGGTTTTTCTTAAAAATATTCTCTTCTATGGTGAAGGCTATGTCGAAACTTCGCTTACTCTTGATGTAGCGGGCAGCTGCACTCTGACCGAAAGCGATGCCGTTTAAGACCGTGCTCGATTTTGAGTCTACCAGTTCCAACTTGATGTGTTCCTGTTCTCTGCCCACCACCTTGCTGGTACCATAATCATATACCCGGTTGGTGCAGAAAATAGGTTTCTGGTTACATGGACCGAAAGGAGAGAAGCGCTTCAAGTCGGCCTGCAGATGCTTGGTAATGTCTTTAAAGTCTATTTCAGCATCTATGTTGAGCACCGGTTCTGTCTGTTGAGGCGAAATATGCTCTTCTACATAATGCTGGAACCTGTCTCTGAACTCTCTAACCTTATCCCACTTCAAGGTAAGTCCGGCAGCATAGGTATGACCACCGAAATTGAGCAGGAGGTCGCGGCAACTCTTGATGGCTGAGTAGATGTCAAATCCCGTTACGCTACGTGCTGAACCTGTAGCCATATCACCATCCCGGGTCAGAACAATGGTAGGGCGGAAGTAGATTTCGGTGAGTCGGGAAGCAACAATGCCAATGACTCCCTTTTTCCAGCCTTCATCATAGAGCACTATGCTGGAATTGTGTTTCATGCTTTCCAGACGCGATACGATGCCGTTGGCTTCTTCAGTCATCTGCTTGTCTATGTCTTTGCGCTGCTCATTGTACTCATTGATGTGTCTGGCCATGCGCAGGGCTGAGGAATAGTCTCTTTCTACCAGCAGATCTACGCTCAGCTTGCCGTTCTCCATTCTGCCTGAAGCATTGATGCGGGGACCAATCTTGAACACAATATCGCTCATAGAGAGTTCGCGTCCGTTCAGTCCGCAGATGTCGATGATGGATTTCAGACCGATACTTGGGTTGGTATTCAGCAACTTAAGGCCATGGAAGGCGAGTATTCTGTTCTCATCTACCACCGGCACAATGTCGGCAGCAATACTCACGGCGCAGAAGTCGAGCAGAGGAATGAGCCTGGAGAACGGAATGTTGTTGTTCTTGGCAAAAGCCTGCATAAACTTGAATCCTACACCGCATCCGCAGAGATGCTTGAATGGGAATGGATCGTCAGGACGCTTCGGATTGAGTATGGCCACAGCAGGTGGCATCACATCGTCAGGAACGTGATGGTCGCAGATGATGAAGTCTATTCCCAGACTCTTGGCATATTCTATCTCCTGAATAGCCTTGATTCCGCAGTCTAGAATAATAATCAGTTTTACACCAGTCTGATGAGCAAAATCTATTCCTTTCTTACTCACTCCGTAACCTTCGTCGTAGCGGTCGGGAATGTAGTAGTCGATGTTTGAATAGAATTGCTGCAAGAATTTGTACACCAGGGCAACGGCGGTGCATCCGTCTACGTCATAGTCTCCGTAAACAAGGATACGTTCCTTTCTACCCATAGCATCGTTCAGGCGGTCTACGGCAATATCCATGTCTTTCATCAGGAATGGATTGATGAGATCTGAGAGTTGTGGACGGAAGAACCGTTTGGCTGCAGACTCTGTCGTAATCTCGCGCTTGATGAGCAAATGGGCAAGAACTGGGCTCATATTTAGCTTGGCGCCTAATTCTTCAGCTGCTTTTTGCTGTTCAGGTGTTGGTGATTCGTAATTCCATTTAAAATGCATTTTAATTATTTTTTATTTCTGCCCCCAAAGTTACGAAAATAAAATGACAAAAGGAAATGTTTAGGGAGGAATTTTATTAAATTACCTAGAAATAAGTAAAAATAAGACTTGTTGGCAACCCAAAATAAGTGAATAAGAGATTTTCTTGGCAACAAAAAAGGCAGCAAACTCATCGGTTTGCTGCCCCTTGAATATTTTTGTTTAGGAGAATGTCCATAGAAAACCTATAGACTGTTAACTATAACTTTTAACTATTAAAACTCTCCTAGATTCCGAGCTTCTTGCGGATGTCCTTAGGAAGGGCGTTCTTGTTAACCATGAAGTCCATAGTCTTGTAGGCTACGAAAGCCTTGGTCATGTACCAGGTTCCCTTGTAGTCACCATACTCGCCCCAAGAGTTCTTAACCATGTAGTACTCCTTGCCGTTCTGATCCTTAGCGATACCGTAGATGTGCATACCGTGGTCATCAGTTGTCTCCCAATTGTCGAATGCTTCCTGACGCATAGCCTGTGTAGGAACAATCTCAGGAGCATTTACGCCGAGAGAATCAAACTTCTCCTTCTTCTCGTCCTTAGAGAGCTTGAACCAATGGTCAGCATCTGTACCGGCCATAGAGCGAACCTTCTTTACGTCGTAAGCGATACCGAGACCCTTGCGAGTGAAACCGTCTTCTGTTACGTCACCACCCCAAGCTACTGTGTAACCGTTGTTTACAGCGTTGTCGATGATCTTGCAGATGTCTTCCATAGGAACGTTGTAACTCAAAGGCCAGCGCCAGTTATCCTGTACCTCAACAGCAAACTTGCTCCACATTGGGTGGTGGGTGTAGCTGGTAATGGTTACATAATCATCAAGATTCAAACCGAGGCTCTGGCAGAAACTCTGTGGAGTATACTGCTTGCCCTCGTATGTAAACTTCTCAGGAGCCTTACCGATGTAAGAGTCGATGATGCCCTGAAGACCGCTCTTCCAGGCTGGAGAAAGCTTCTTAGCTGTGCTCTTTGCTACTGCCTCTACGTATGGAGTCATTACGTTGAAGAACTCACCGAAGTTAGCCAAAGAGTCACCTGTCAATGAACCTGGTGCAGGCATGGCAGACTCAGGTACAATACCATAGTGCTGCAAAGCATAGAGTACATCGTAGGCGCTACCACCCTCAGAGAAGCTCACGTCGCCGTGCATTCTTACTGCCACTGTGGCGCGGTCCATATAAGTCTTGTTGGCTACGAACATTTCGCTGAGGTCGTAGGTCTTACCTGTCTTCTTCAAGATTTCGCTCTCGAAGTAGCTGAGGGTAGAGTAAGCCCAGCACGTACCACTGCGGTTCTGGTCCTTGATGCTAGTGATAGGATTCTGCTTTACTACAGTAAATACAGGTTTGTTCTTTGCTACTTCTGCAGAGTCTGCAGCTTTCTTCGCATTTGCTCCTGTGGCTACCAAAGCCATCAAGGCTGCAACAATCATAGTTTTCTTCATGAATTCTTTTCTCTTTATATTAATGTTCTTGTTATATCTTCTCTCTGATTCCTTTTTCTGAAATGATTTCTCTTTCAGGAATTTTATTCCTTGTTGGCTGCCATGAACTCCTCAACATCTTTTGGATGATAAGGTATGCGGTCTTTGCCCAGGAATCTGCAACCATCTTTGGTGATGAGTACATCGTCCTCAATTCGGATACCACCGAAATCTTTATAGGTCTCAATCTTGTCGAAGTTGAGGAATTCTGCACAGTGACCGGATGCCTTCCAGTCGTCGATGAGGGCAGGGATGAAGTAAACTCCCGGCTCGTCGGTTACCACGAAACCTTCCTGCAGACGGCGACCCATACGCAGGCAGTTGGTACCGAATTGCTCCAGATTAGGGCGTACCTCTTCGTCGAAACCAACGTTAATCTGGTCGAGGTTTTCCATGTCGTGAACATCCATTCCCATCATGTGGCCCAAACCATGAGGCAGGAACATGGCGTGTGCTCCAGCCTTTACAGCCTCTTCTGTATCACCCTTTGCAAGTCCGAGTTCCTTCATGCGGTCGAAGAGCAGGCGGCAAACAGAGAAGTGTACGTCAGCCCATTTTACGCCTGGCTTGGCTACATCCAGTGCATGGTCGTGGCATTCTTCTACAATAGAGTAGATTTCCAACTGGCGCTGGCTGAACTTTCCGCTTACCGGCATGGTGCGGGTGTTGTCTGAACAGTAGTTGTTCATAGTTTCTGCACCTGCATCACAGAGTGCCAGTCTGCCTTCTTCCAGTACATTCATAGATGGATAACCATGCTGAATTTCACCGTGCTGACTGAAGATGGTTGGGAAACTGACCATGGCTCCGTAAGAGTGGGCAATGCCGCTTACCTGACCTGCAACATATTTTTCTGTCACACCCGGACGTACGAGCTTCATCGCTGTGGTATGCATCTTGTATCCGATGACAGCAGCACGCTCCAATTCCTCGATTTCTTCCTGGGTCTTAGTTGAACGCATCTTCACAACAGCCTTGATGAGGTCCATGCTGGCCTCTTCTTTCTGCTGGTTAGGATGGATGCCCAGAAGGTCGAATACCTGCAGCTTGATGTCGTAGCGGTAAGGTGGCAGGAAATGAATCTTGCGCTTCTTCGACATGGCGTCGTTGCAGATAGTCTTGAGCGTTTTCATAGGTGCTGAGTTGTGAACGCCTACCTGCGCTGCAAGATCGTGAACACTGTCAACGCTTCCGTACCATACGATGTCTACGAGGTCGATGTCATCGCCAATTAGGGTTTCAATATCGTTGTCTATATCTATCACACCTACCAGACCGTCTCGCTGCAATCCGAAATAATAGAGGAATGTCGAGTCCTGACGGAAAGGGTAATATCCGTTATTAGGGAAATTACATGGTGAATTGTTGTTTCCGAAAAGTATAATTACGCCGCTTTTCACAAGCTTCTTCAACTCCTGTCTGCGGCTGATGTAAGTCTCTTTGCTGAACATATTTTTAGTATTTTACATTATTTTGCTTGCAAAGTTAGCAATTATTTCCCAAAAAATACGTATCTTTGCAAGCAAAATTGAATAAAACGCGTAAATTTATAAATAATTAATATAAAAACGGCTTTTTGCTAGACAAAATGTAAGAAAATTGTCTATGCAGCGAGCAAAATATAATTATTTTCAGAATTTTAAAAGCAGAGAGTGTGTTATGAAATTGAATTTGAAAACAACAGGTTTGGTTCTTGAGGGAGGAGGCATGCGAGGGGTCTTCACCAGTGGGGTACTGGATGCCTTCATGAAGCATGATGTTCATTTCCCTTATACGGTGGCTGTATCGGCTGGGGCATGTAATGGCATGTCGTATATGAGCCGCCAACCTCGGCGTGCCCGTATCTCTAACATCGATTATCTGGCCCGATACCAGTATATCGGTATTCGCCATCTGGTGACTCAGGGGTGTATCTTCGACCGCAAATTGCTCTACGATAAGTTTCCGAACCAGCTCTTGCCTTTCGATTTTGATACCTATTTTAAGTATGCCGATGGTTTCGAGATGGTTACTACCAATTGTCTTACGGGCAAGGCTATGTATCTTTCCGAGAATCATGACAGGCAGCGTGCACTGGATGTTGTGCGTGCTTCCAGCAGTTTGCCATATGTGAGCAAGATTGTGGAAGTGGATGGCATTCCGATGTTGGATGGTGGTATTGCGGACAGTATTCCGGTACAGCACGCCATTGACATGGGGTGGCAACACAATGTGGTTGTCCTGACTCGCAACAAAGGATGGCGTGATATGGGCAAAGACCATAAGATACCTTATTTATATAAGAACTATCCTCGCCTGCGTGTGGCTCTGAGTCACCGTCATCGGGCTTATAACGAACAGATCCAGCTTGTAGATGATCTGGAGGCTGCGGGTAAGATTACCTGTATCCGTCCAATCCGTCCGTTGGAAGTTGGCAGAATAGAGAAGGATACCGATAAACTGGAACGCCTCTACGAAGAAGGTTTCATGCTGGGTGAGGCTTTCTGCGAAAAATGCGTAGAAAAAGAATAATATTAATAAGGTGTAGTTGATAAATAAGGTGTAGAGTTTTAGTATATGGCTTGAGAATGAGTAGAACGGTGATTTTTAGGAACGGATTACACCGTGCCTAAAAATCACCGTTCTGGGTATGATAGTAATCAGCAATGATTTCTTCTTATTTCAGCAGGTCAGGGCGCAGGCGCTTTGTTCTTTCCATGGCCTGGTCGAATTCCCACTGGCGAATCTTGGCTTCGTTGCCACTGAGCAGAATCTCCGGAACCTTCCATCCCTTGTAGTCGGCAGGACGGGTGTAGATAGGGGCAGCAAGAATGTCGTCCTGGAAACAGTCGGAAAGTGCACTCTGTTCGTCGCTGATAACACCCGGAACCAGTCGGATGACGGCATCTGAGATGATGGCTGCAGCAAGTTCGCCACCCGTCAGCACATAATCACCTACACTGATTTCGCGGGTAATGAGATGGTCGCGCACACGCTGGTCAATACCCTTGTAGTGACCGCAGAGGATGATGAGGTTACCCTGCATCGACATTTCGTTGGCTATCTTCTGGTTGAAAGTTTCACCATCTGGCGAAACGTAAATCACGTCATCATACTCGTGCTCTGCCTTCAGCGCAGCTATGCAGCGGTCTATTGGTTCACATTGCATCACCATGCCGGCACTTCCGCCGTATGGATAGTCGTCCACACGTTTCCATTTATCTAATGTGTAGTCACGCAGGTTGTGCAGATGAATCTCCGCTAGCCCCTTCTTCTGCGCACGTGCCAGAATGGACTCATTGAAGAATCCCTCCAGCATCTCTGGTAATACTGTAATAATGTCTATTCTCATAACATCTGCAAAAATAATAAATAATGCGGAGAGCACCAAAAATTTTTGCTTTTTCTTTCATTTTTACTTCTCTTTTCTTCACTTTCCTTTCTTTTTTCTCTGTTTTCCTGCCTTTCCGTAGCCATTCTTGTCTTTTCATATCATAATCCTGCTTTTCTGGAGAAAGAGAGTGATTAACGTATAAATATGCAACAAAATTATCAAAAAACAGAAAAATCATATCAAAATGATAAATTTTCGATAAAACATGCTACTATTTGTAGAAAAAGTTGTATTTTTGCAAACAGAATTGCTCGAAAGAGTGTATAATTAATTAAAATTGTGAACAAGATGATATTGGACATTGAAATGCTGAGAAGCTTTTACGCTTCGTATTCGGAAAGTGTAGCCCAGGCTAAGGCTACGGTGAAACGACCTCTTACTTATGCCGAGAAGGTGCTCTTTGCGCATCTTTTCGACCCTACACAGTTGCGACCATATAAAAGAGGTATAGAATATGTTGACTTCCGTCCTAATCGCGTGGCGATGCAGGATGCGACTGCGCAAATGGCACTCTTGCAGTTCATGAATGCGGGTAAGGACAAGGTGGCCGTACCTGCTTCCGTACATTGTGATCACTTGATTCGTGCCGATGTGGGCGCAACACAAGATCTTCCTGAGGCTTGCAAGACCAATAAGGAGGTATATGACTTCCTGAAATCTGTTTCTCAGAAATATCATATCGGATTCTGGGGACCTGGTGCCGGAATCATCCATCAGGTAGTGCTCGAAAACTATGCATTCCCTGGAGGTATGATGGTGGGTACTGATTCTCATACTCCTAATGCCGGCGGTCTCGGCATGGTGGCAGTAGGTGTAGGTGGTGCTGATGCCGTAGATGTGTTGACCGGTCAGCCTTGGGAACTCAAGATGCCACGTCTCATTGGTGTGCATCTCACAGGTAAACTCTCTGGCTGGGCCACTCCTAAGGATGTGATTCTCGAAATCCTCGGCATTCTTACCGTAAAGGGCGGAACCAACGCCATCCTCGAATACTTCGGCGAGGGATTGGACAGTATCTCGACTACCGGCAAGGCTACCATCTGTAACATGGGAGCCGAATTGGGTGCCACATGCTCTATCTTCCCATTCGACCAGAATGCCAGCGAGTATCTCCGCAAGACAGGCCGTGAAGAAATTGCATCTCTCGCACAGATGAATGCAGCCGAACTCCGTGCTGATGATGAGGTGTTGGCAGATCCGTCTGCTTTCTACGACCAGATTGTTGAAATCGACCTTTCTAAGGTTGAACCTCATCTTAACGGTCCGTTCACTCCAGATGCAGCCACACCAATCTCTCACATGAAGGCAAAAGGTCCTGCCAACGATTATCCGATGGTAGTAGAAGTCGGATTGGTAGGTAGCTGTACCAACTCTTCTTATCAGGACTTGGCCCGTGCTGCCAGCATTGCCCGTCAGGCTTATGAGAAAGGTATTGAGGTGAAGGGACAGCTTATCATCAACCCGGGTTCAGAGCAGATTCGCTATACAGCCGAGCGTGATGGCATCCTTGATGATTTCAAGAAGATTGGAGCCCTCATCATGACCAATGCCTGCGGTCCTTGCATCGGACAGTGGAAGCGTCATACCGATGATAATACGCGCAAGAATGCCATCGTCACTTCTTTCAACCGAAACTTCCGCCGCCGTGCTGATGGCAACCCTAATACGTTTGCCTTCATCGGCAGTCCAGAGCTCACCGTGGCTCTCACCATTGCGGGCCGTCTCGACTTCAATCCGGCTACCGATACCTTGTTGGATAAGGAGGGCAACAGCGTGATGCTCGATGCGCCTACAGGTTTCACCTTCCCACCTAAGGGTTTTGCCGTAGAGGATAAGGGATTCATTGCTCCAAGCGAAGAAAATGCCAATGTAGAGGTAGTTATTGCGCCTGACAGCAACCGACTCCAGAAACTTGCTCCGTTTGCTCCATGGGATGGAAAAGACCTGACAGATATGCCGCTTCTTATCAAAACCGAGGGCAAATGTACCACCGACCACATCTCTATGGCGGGTCCTTGGCTGAAGTTCCGTGGACATTTGCAGAACATCTCCGACAACCTTTTAATGGGTGCCGTTAATGTCTTTAACGGTGAGAGCAATAAGGTGAAGAACCAGTTGGATGGTGCTTATGTCGAGGTTTCTACCGCTGCCAAGGCTTACAAGGCAAAAGGCATCAGCAGCATCGTGGTGGCAGAGGATAACTATGGTGAAGGTTCTTCCCGTGAGCATGCAGCTATGGAGCCTCGTTTCCTCAACGTGAAGGTGATTCTCGCCAAGAGTTTCGCCCGCATCCACGAAACCAACCTGAAGAAGCAGGGTATGCTTGCCCTCACATTCTGCAACAAGGATGATTATAATAAGGTGCAGGAGGACGACCGCATCTCTTTGACAGGTTTGAAGGAGTTTGCGCCAGGTTCTAAACTCACCGTCACCCTGAAGCACAAGGATGGTTCTGAGGATAGTTTCGAGGTTGAGCATACTTATAATGATACACAGATTGCATGGTTTAAGGCTGGTTCTGCATTGAACTTTGCTGCAAAGAAATAATAGTTGTAGCCATGCAGCTAAAATAGTAACAGTTATGAATAAAGAATATTTAATATATAAATTAAGCGATGAGGTAAAAAACTCATGCAAGATTGATAAGGATGCATTCAAGAAGTTCAATGTGAAGCGTGGACTTCGTAATGAGGATGGCTCTGGTGTGTTGGTCGGACTGACCAATATCGGTAATGTAGTGGGTTATGAGCGCGATGCAGAAGGTAAGTTGACTCCTACAGAAGGTAAACTTTATTATCGTGGTTATGAACTTGATGATCTGGTAACTCCTCTCTTGAAGGAGAAGCGTTTCGGATTCGAGGAAGTAGCCTTCCTGCTGCTCTCGGGCCAGTTGCCTGATAAGGAGGAATTGGATGCTTTCAGAGAACTCCTGAACGATAATATGCCGCTTGATCATCGTACGATTACCCATATCATCGAGCTGGAAGGCAGCAACATCATGAACATCCTGGCCCGTTGTGTGCTCGAAATGTACACCTTCGATCCGAATCCGGATGACATCAGCCGTGACAATCTGATGCGCCAGAGTATTGAATTGATTGCCAAGTTCCCAACCATCATTGCTTATGCATACAATATCTACCGTCACTCTGTTCAGGGTAGAAGTCTACATATTCGTCATCCTCGTGAGAATCTCTCTATTGCAGAGAACTTTCTTTATATGATGAAGCATGAAAACTATTCCGAACTGGATGCCCGTATGCTCGACCTTCTCCTGATTATCCAGGCAGAACATGGTGGTGGTAACAACTCAACCTTTACAGTACGTGTAACATCTTCTACCCGTACAGATACTTACAGTTCTATTGCTGCTGGTATCGGTAGTTTGAAGGGTCCTTTGCATGGTGGTGCCAATATCAAGGTTATCAATATGTTCCACCACTTGAAAGAAGCTATCAAGGATTGGGGTAATGTAACTGAACTTGATACTTACCTTAAGCGAATGCTCAACAAGGAGGCTTATGACAAGACAGGTCTCATTTATGGTATCGGTCATGCGGTCTATACTTTGAGTGACCCACGTGCCGTTGAACTGAAGCGCCTGGCAGGTGAACTTGCCAAGGAAAAGGGTAGAGAAGACGAGTATAATTTCCTGAAGCTGATAGAGCAGGAAGGTATCAAATGTCTGCAGGAACACCGTGGAGGCAGCAAGCCAGCGTGTGCAAATCTTGATTTCTACAGTGGCTTTATCTATGAAATGATTGGTTTGCCACAGGAAATCTATACACCTATTTTCGCCATGGCACGTATCGTGGGTTGGACAGCCCATCGTATTGAAGAACTCAATTTCGAAGGCCGTCGTATTATCCGTCCTGCATATAAGAATATTCTTGGCGAACTGGAATATAAGCCACTGAATGAGAGATAAAATTCCTCTTTGTTATTATACAAGAAAGGCAATGCCCGTCGTTGGGTGTTGCCTTTTCCAGTCTATATACAAGCAGGCTATTGTCAAGTGATGCAGTGAAGTTTTTGTTTTGACCATTAGAACTAATATACGTTAAATATTCAAAGTAGTATGTTGTAATTTTGGAGAAATGAATAATTATTCTTATCTTTGTAGCCGAAAAGTATAACGAAAAGTATAAGTATTGAAGTTTTAACCGTCTAGTTTTAATACAAAACAGTAAATGGATTGCATGGAAAAAGAATTTGAAGATTACTGGAATAAGCACCAGAAAAGATTAATCCCTCAAATCCGCAACCTATAGGGTTTAGTGGGATTTTGCTTGCAAAGCGACAAAATTCATTTTATTGTACATATTTCTTGCACAACAGAAATGTCGCAGACACAAAATCCCCTTACCCCATAAAGCGACTTGAGGTAATACGCTGGTTTAACCAGAAAAGCATGGTCTTTAACCAAAGTCTGTCTTGAACAGGTTGGCATAAGCATTGTTGTCTGAGTAAATGTTCAATACATGCCTACGTGATGTCTTAATCCATTTCGCAGGAACAGAGATGAACTTGAAAACAAAGGTCTTGATTCTGCTGGTGGCACGCAATCCAAATTCATGGGTTTTCAATCTCTGCATAATAGCTTTGTAGAAGTTTCTGATGAGAGCTGTCATAAGCAGGAATACAGTATTCTGTGCCATGAACGATTTTGGCAATCGATTCCAGCCAAAGCCATTGTTCATGTCATCGAAGATGCGTTCCTTGCCACCACGAAGATTGTAGAATTCCACGATGTCTCTTGCACTCGACTTGTAATCGTTAGTCAGTATACATCTGTAGGTATATTCGCCTTCCCAAATGTCAAGGTCTCCATCTATTCGCCTTTGTCTCTGTATGACAAGACGATACGGTTTTCCTTTCCATTTCTCAACAAGGATGGAATTCAGCTCAAATTCAATACCGTTGATTTCAACAGTTTTCCATCCAGTCAAGGCAAACATGGAATCGTAGAAGGAAGAGCATCTGTTGGCACGAATATAAAAATGCCTGCAATGAGCCTCTACCATATCTACGATTTCCTCCGAGCATGAGCCGCAATCCATGCGGGCACGGGATATATATACTTCTGATGCCTCCAGTCGCTTGAAGATTCTTTCCAAAGTCTCTCTTTGGTTGAAGCGCACGTTTGTGTTGCCGTCTCTATTTTCAATACCGACAATCATGTCGTTAATGACTGCCACACCTGGACTATAGCCCAGGAACTTCTTGTAGGTTGGTTTTGCATCATACTTCTCTGTTTCAATGAACTGATGGTCAAAGTCAAAATCATACTCTTGACCGGATTTCAATTGACCAGTAGCAAGCAGGGCATTGACCAGTAAGCAGTTCATCTTGTCTGCAGTATTGAAATCATAGGATTTGCCAGAAGCAGACTTATAGGTGATGCTCTTAAAAGTCAGTTCTTCGATAGCACGTAATATGGTGTCTGCGCTGCAAGTGCGAAGAGTTGGATGAAGAGACAAATGTTTCATCAGGTGAGTTGTAACATCCTCAATGCATGAGCCACCACAAAGATATACGCACATCAGAGAGCGTAGAATCTCGCTATATTGATAACCAAACATAGTGCATCTCAATCCCAAGGTGGAATCTATGGTTTGAGCTAAAAGAGCATCAAATTGCTCCATAATCGAAAAAATTCCCCCAAAAGGAGTGAGTTTCTCAGATTTTATTTGTATCTTTGCCATGTCATATTAGAGTTTTGCTTGTCTTCTTTTCGCAACACTAAGGTAAGTGAAAATTCTGACATGGCAAAATCCTGGGTAACTTTTTTGTTGCTCAGGCACTTATAAATAATATTAAACTATAGTGTTGCGGAATTAAGGTAATCTTGAATGCTCCAAAAGCATTACGCGATGAATATTTCGAATCAACCAAGCTTGACAGCCCGATAGATTGGGTCTGTTTTATCCTGCCTGTGGCTTTGGGCATTGGCCTCCAGCCAATTTTGAATATTCAGAGTGAGATTCTCTCTTGGGCAGTAGTATTGCTTATTGTGGTAGTTTGTTTTGCTGTGATGCAGCTGGTTAAGCCTATGTTGCAGAAAAAGAAATCTACCATACAAGTGGTCAAGAGCATTAAAGCTTTTTATTATGAAGTATACAAGAAAAATGGTTTAAAGAAATTAGAGCCTTGGAATTAGATTCCAAGGCTTTTTTGTTTGTTGAAACCATTATATAATCATGAAATCACTCATCACATCATCCGATATGTAAAGACCTTCCCGAGTGAGGGAGAGCCTGCCGTTCTTTATTTTCATCAGCCCCCGGCTGATATGCGACTGGGCTTCCTGGAGCAGTCTGTCTGCCAGTTCTTTTCCGAATTCCTGCTCCATCTTCATGAGGTTTATTCCGTCGCTTGTTCGCAAGGCGGTTGTTATCAGATCGTTGTATCGGGTGAAAATATCTAGCTGTTCACTCTCAGAAGGCAGAATGCCATCGCCGATGCTTCGAATATAAGTCTGGATATTTTCGATATTCCAGCTGCGCTGCTTCCTATTGTAGGAGTGGGCGGCTGCTCCTATTCCGATATATGGTACCTCGTGCCAGTAACTGCTGTTGTGGCGTGAACGGAACCCCGGACGGGCAAAATTGCTGATTTCATAATGTTCGTAGCCTGCTCCAGTAAGCTGGTCTATCAGGGCTTCATACATCTTGCGACTGGTTTCTTCATCTATTTCGCTAATCTTTCCCTGTTTCAGCATATGGTAGAGGGGAGTTCCCTCTTCGTACATCAGACTGTAAGCAGATATGTGTTCCACATCCAGCTGTATGGCGTGCCTGATATCGCTCATCCATTGGGAAAGAGATTCTTCGGGGAATCCGAACATCAGGTCGATACTGATATTGCGGATGCCGATGTTACGGAGTCGGGTGACGGCTTCTTCTACCTCTCCGGCATTATGACGGCGATGCAGAAAGCGTAAACGCTCGTTACAGAAGGTCTGTGCCCCCATGCTGATGCGGTTGATGGGGAGTTGCTTCAGCGTTTCACAGAAATCACCGGTTACATCGTCCGGATTGCATTCCATCGTGATCTCCATATTCTCTGCCAGCGTATAGTTTTTTCTGATAGCAGAGAAAATCTGGTTGAGTTGGGAGCCGTTGAGCTGACTCGGGGTTCCACCGCCCAGATAGATGGTTTCGATAGTTTCATTGCTTCCGAGAGCGGCTTTTGCCGGGCGCATCTGCATCTCCCGGCAGAGAGCATCAGTGTAATCATCCCTTAACTTGAGGGAGGTGGTACTGTAAAAACCGCAGTAGATGCACCGGCTTTCACAAAAGGGGATATGTATGTATAGTCCTGCCATATTTCTGAACTTCTTTTTCTATATATAATAAGGTGTAAAGACAAAAACATGTCTAAACAAAGTGCAAAAGTACTAATATGTTTTAAAAAACAGAAGTTTTTTGCCCAAAACTTTTGGCAAAGTGCGATTTTTTTTGTACTTTAGTAGCATGAAACAGAAAAACCGGTGGTTTGACTGTGGATTTCAACTAGCAAATTTAAGTATAACCCTTAAAAATCTATAAGCGTCATGAGAGTTTATCAGACAAATGAGATTAAAAACATTGCGCTGTTGGGCAGTGCGGGTAGCGGCAAGACTACACTTGCCGAGAGTATGTTATTTGAAGCAGGCGTTATCAAGCGTAAAGGCTCTGTAGAAGCGAAAAATACGGTGAGCGACTACTTCCCAGTTGAGTTGGAATACGGCTACTCTGTGTTCCCTACAGTTTTTCATGTAGAGTGGAACAACAAGAAGCTTAACATTATAGATTGCCCAGGTAGCGATGATTTCGTGGGAGGTGCCATTACATCTCTCAATGTTACCGATCAGGCAGTTATCCTTATCAATGGTCAGTATGGTCCAGAAGTAGGTACACAGAACAACTTCCGTTATACAGAGAAGTTGGGCAAACCTGTCATCTTTCTGGTAAACCAGCTCGACTCAGACAAGTGCGACTTTGATAATATCATAGCCACCATGAAGGACATTTACGGTTCTAAGTGTGTGCAGATACAATATCCTATCGAGACCGGTTCAGGCTTCAATGCTCTCATTGACGTCTTATTGATGAAAAAATATTCTTGGAAGCCTGAGGGCGGTGCTCCTATTATTGAAGATATTCCAGAAGAGGAAATGGAGAAAGCCATGGAACTTCATACGGCTCTTGTTGAGGCTGCAGCCGAGAACGATGAGGGACTGATGGAGAAATTCTTCGAGAGCGAGAGTCTGACAGAAGATGAACTTCGCGAGGGCATCCGCAAGGGATTGGTTAGCCGTAGCATCTTCCCTGTGTTCTGCGTTTGTGCAGGTAAGTCGATGGGCGTTCACCGCCTGATGGAATTCCTGGGCAATGTGGTTCCTTTCGTAAGCGAGATGCCGAAACTGCATAATACACGTGGTGAGGAAATTACGCCAGACAGCAATGGTCCTGAGAGTGTTTATTTCTTCAAGACTGGTATGGAACCTCATATCGGTGAGGTAAGCTACTTCAAGGTGATGAGCGGCTCTATCAAGAATGGTGACGACCTGACTAATGCAGATCGTGGCTCCAAGGAGCGTATCGGACAGATTTATGCCTGTGCGGGTGCCAACCGTGTGCCTGTAGAACAGTTGAATGCCGGTGATATTGGCTGTACCGTGAAGATGAAGGACGTGAAGACCGGCAATACCCTTAATGGTAAGGGGGCTGAGTGGCGTTTCGACTTCATTAAATATCCTAATCCTAAGTATTCACGTGCTATCAAGGCTGCCAATGTTCAGGATACAGAGAAACTGATGGCTGCACTCCTGAAGATGCGCCAGGAAGACCCTACTTGGATTGTTGATCAGAGCAAGGAATTGCGCCAGGTAATCGTAAGAGGACAGGGTGAGTTCCATCTCCGCACGCTGAAGTGGCGTCTGGAAAACAACGAAAAACTCAATGTGACTTTCGAAGAGCCACGTATTCCTTATCGTGAGACTATTACCAAGAAGGCTCGTGCTGACTACCGCCATAAGAAACAGAGTGGTGGCTCTGGTCAGTTTGGTGAGGTGCATCTCATTGTTGAACCATACGCAGAAGGTATGCCTGATCCTACGTCATTTACCTTCAACGGTCAGGAGTTCAAGATGAATATCAAGAGCCGTGAAGAGGTTAGTTTGCCATGGGGTGGTAAGCTGGTATTCCTCAACTCTGTGGTTGGTGGTGCCATTGATGCCCGCTTCATGCCAGCTATTCTGAAGGGTGTTATGGACTGTATGGAACATGGTCCGTTGACGGGCAGTTATGCACGTGATGTACGTGTCATCGTTTATGATGGTAAGATGCACCCAGTAGATAGTAATGAACTTTCGTTCATGCTTGCTGCCCGCCATGCGTTCAGCGATGCCTTCAAACAGGCTGGTCCGAAGATTCTGGAGCCTATCTATGATCTTGAGGTTTATGTGCCTGCTGATTTCATGGGTGATGTGATGAGTGATCTCCAGGGACGTCGTGCTCTCATTATGGGTATGGACAGCGAGGCCGGTTACCAGAAGTTGAGTGCCAAGATTCCTCTGAAGGAACTTGCCAGCTATTCCATCTCTCTGAGTTCATTGACAGGTGGACGTGCTTCATTCACTACCAAGTTTGCCAGCTACGAGTTGGTTCCTTCCGACATTCAGAGTAAGCTGATTGCGGATCATGAGGCAGAATTGGAGAAGGATGCTGAATAGCAATTGTTAGGTTAGAGAAAAATCTCTCTTATATAAATTAAAATTTTATGTTGATATGACCAATATGGGGAAGTGTGCATGTGATATGTATACTTCCTCTCTTTTTTTATGGAAAACGAAAATATAGTTTTATATACGAAACTAAAAATACCGAAAAATGTTAAAAACTAGAAAGAGTGAATAATTAATTAACGATTTTAAGTTAACTGATTAAGAAATTTCTTATCTTTGCCCCCATGAAGAAGAAAACGATTTGGACCATAGCCATTATCATGGGCTTTTCGTTCCTTGCGCTGCTGTACTTGCAGCTCAGTTACATCCAGGAGATGGTAAACATGAAGAAGGAACAGTTTGACGAGTCGGTCAATAGAGCCCTGTATCAAGCTTCAAGAAATTTGGAGCTTAATGAAACTCTGCGCTATCTCGAAAAGAATGTCAACGAGACAGAACGTAAGGCCAATAAAGATAAGAACAAGGGAACGGCAGTTTATTCAACTTTCGAGCTGAAGACAAATGCCACACATCCTGGCAATATGCCGAAGGCGATGATACTGCGTAGCGATAAGAATTCGCTGACAGAAACACAGAAGTCGCTTCAGGAAATCGTGAAGAACCGCTATGTCTATCAGAAAGCGTTGCTGGATGAGGTGGTATATTCTATCCTTTATTCGGCATCAGACAAGCCGCTGAAGGAGAGAATCAACTTCAAGCAGCTCGATCAGGACCTCAAGGCTGAGATGATGAATAATGGTATCAACATACCTTATCATTTCACCGTGACTACCCAGGATGGACGAGAGGTTTACCGCTGTCCAGACTATACGGACGAGGGTGAGGAATACAGCTACTCACAGGTGCTCTTCCGCAACGACCCACAGTCGAAGATGGGTGTGGTAAGGGTACATTTTCCGGATATGAACAGCTATATCTTCTCCAGTGTGCGCTTCATGATTCCTAGTGTCATCTTCACGCTGGTACTGCTGATTACCTTCATCTTTACCATTGTGGTTATCTTCAGACAAAAGAGATATACTGAGATAAAGAACGACTTCATCAATAATATGACCCACGAACTGAAGACGCCGATAGCCAGTATCAGTCTGGCAGCGCAGATGCTCAATGATACTTCGGTGGCAAAGAGTGAACAGATGCAGAAACATTTGGGTAACGTGATCAACGATGAATCGAAGCGTCTTCGTTTCCTGGTAGAAAAGGTATTGCAGATGAGTATGTTCGACCGCAAGAAGGCGGTGTTCAAGAAGAAAGAACTCGATCTGAACGAGATGGTTGAGAATATTGCCAATTCCTTCTCGCTCCGCGTTGAGCATACAGGTGGTAAGGTCTATACCGATATCGAAGCCATCGATTCGGGACTCTATGTTGACGAGGTGCATTTCCAGAATGTCATCTTCAATCTGATGGACAATGCAGTGAAATACCGCAAGCCAGACGAGCCGCTTAACATTACGATGAAGACCTGGAATGATGAAGAACATCTGTATCTCTCGATTACGGATACCGGTCTGGGTATGAAGAAGGAGAATCTGAAGAAGATATTCGACAAGTTCTACCGCGTACATACGGGCAATGTCCATGATGTGAAGGGATTCGGACTGGGACTGGCTTATGTCAAGAAGATAGTAGATCTTCATGATGGTGAAATTAAGGTAGATAGCGAATTGGGAAAGGGCACAACCTTTACCATCAAGTTGCCGGTGATTCACAGTTAAGACTTGAAGAAACAGAATAAAGAATTAAAAGAATATTAATAATTTTAAAGAATAAAGATATGGAAGAGAAAATTAAAATCTTGCTTTGCGAGGACGATGAAAATTTAGGTATGTTGCTTCGCGAATATTTGCAGGCAAAGGGATTTACCACAGTTCTGTGCCCTGATGGCGAGGTAGGTTATAAGGAATTCAATAAGAATAAGTTTGATATTGCAGTACTCGACGTGATGATGCCAAAGAAGGACGGCTTTACCCTGGCACAGGAAATTCGTCAGACCAATGCCGACCTCCCTATCATCTTCCTTACAGCCAAGACATTGAAGGAAGATATCCTTGAAGGTTTCAAGATTGGTGCTGATGATTATATCACCAAACCATTCTCTATGGAAGAATTGGTATTCCGTGTAGAGGCTATTCTCCGCCGCGTACGTGGCAAGAAGAGCAAGGAGTCTACCATGTATCACATCGGTGACTTTACCTTCGATACACAGAAGCAGCTTCTTACCATTGGTGAAAAGCAGACCAAGCTTACCACCAAGGAGAATGAACTTCTTGCTTTGCTCTGTGCTCACTCTAATGAAATTCTGCAGCGCGATTTTGCTTTGAAGACCATCTGGATTGATGACAATTACTTCAATGCACGCTCAATGGATGTTTATATCACCAAACTCCGTAAGCATTTGAAGGACGATCCTCAGATTGAAATCATCAATATCCATGGTAAGGGATACAAACTGATAGTTCCTAACGAAGATTAAATGATTCTGTAATTGGGAAAAGATTCCCAAAGATATAAAAAGGATAAGTCGATGACCGGCTTATCCTTTTTTTAATGAATATACAAATCCGGCTACTCCCGCCAGAATGAAAAAGAGGCCAGCGAAGAGTACGCTATTTCCCTGAATGGAAAACGCAAAGCTGGCCACCATCAGCAGGACGCCTAAAACGATGAAAGCCATGCCCATAGATGGTAGGGTATGGAGCAGAGTAATCAGTTTCTTATTCATTTTTGCCATATTCTTTACAATTTAGAGGTTGTTTTTATACTATTAACAATTATTTTGTGCAAAAGTACGAAAAATATTTGGTTAATTCAAGAAAAAGTCGTAATTTTGCACCGCAATTCGTGAAAAGGCTGTGTTTTCGCACACATTTTCCGGTTTGCATGAGAATTTTTATATTAATATTTAATCATTTAAAGTAGTATGAATCAATACGAAACCGTTTTCATTTTGACTCCCGTTTTGTCTGATGAACAGATGAAGGAAACGGTCGCTAAGTTCGAGAAGGTACTCACCGATAATGGTGCTGAGATTCTGAACAAAGAGGCTTGGGGTTTGAAGAAGTTGGCTTACAACATCGAGAAGAAGACATCAGGCTTCTACAGCTTGGTTGAGTTCAAGGCTGAGCCAACTGTTATCGCTAAGCTCGAAACAGCTTATCGCCGCGACGAGAAAGTAATTCGTTACATGACTGTTAAACTTGACAAGTATGCTGCCGCTTACGCAGAGAAGCGTCGTGCAAAGCTTGGTAAAAAAGAGGAGGCTTAATCATGGCAGATCAGAAATCAGAAATCCGTTATTTGACTGCTCCTTCTATCGACACAAAGAAGAAGAAGTATTGCCGTTTCAAGAAGAGCGGTATTAAGTACATCGACTACAAGGATCCAGAGTTCTTGAAGAAGTTCTTGAACGAGCAGGGTAAAATCCTTCCACGTCGTATCACAGGTACATCTTTGAAGTATCAGCGCCGTGTAGCACAGGCTGTAAAGCGTGCTCGCCAGATCGCTTTGCTTCCTTACGTAACCGATTTGATGAAGTAATTTAAGGAGGATAAAGAAGAATGGAAATTATTTTGAAGCAAGATATTATCGGTCTTGGATATAAGAACGATATCGTAAATGTAAAGAGTGGTTATGGTCGTAACTTCCTTATCCCTACAGGTAAGGCTGTTATCGCATCTCCATCTGCTAAGAAGCAGTTGGCTGAGGATTTGAAGCAGCAGGCTCACAAGCTTGAGGCTATCAAGGCTGAGGCTGTTAAGAAGGGCGAGGCTCTCGAGGGCATTGTTCTTACTATCGCTGCTAAGGTGAGCGCTACTGGTCAGCTCTATGGCTCAGTTAACGCTGCAACTGTTGCTGAGGAACTCGCTAAGAAGGGCATCGAGGTTGATCGCAAGATCATCACTATGAAGGATGCTAAGAAGGTTGGTGAGTACGAGGCTACTGTACACTACCACAAGGAGGTTGAGGTTAAGGTTCCAGTTAACGTTGTTGCTGAGAACGCTCCTGTTGCAGCTCCTGCTGCTGAGGAGGCTCCAGTTGAGGCACCTGCTGAGGCTGCAGCTGAGGAAGAGGCTCCAGCAGCTGAATAATCCTGCTCAATCAATTTGTATGAAGTACGATATTTTTCGCACTGTAAAGCAAATTAATATAAAGATCCCTTTTGCCGCAAGGCATTAGGGATTTTTTTATGCCTGTTCCGCATTCAGAATGGAAAGTTTTTACCATTCTTGTAGTAATTTAGAATATATAACTTTATTTTTTAATATTCTCTGCTGATTCTCAGAATTTTATTGTACCTTTGCAGTCGAATTCAGAGAATTCATATTTATTACAGAATATTATTTATAAACTAAAAAATATAAGGATAAAATGAAAGCATTTGTTTTCCCTGGACAGGGTTCTCAGTTCGTAGGTATGGGTAAGGATCTCTACGATAACAACGCATTGGCAAAAGAACTTTTTGATAAGGCCGACGAGATTCTCGGCTTCAAGATTACTGATATCATGTTCGCCGGTACCGACGATCAGTTGAAGGAAACCAAGGTTACCCAGCCTGCTGTATTCCTCCATTCTGTTATCTCTGCTCTTTGCCTGGGTGAGGAGTTCAAGCCAGCTATGGTTGCTGGTCACTCTCTCGGTGAGTTCTCTGCATTGGTTGCTGCCGGTGCTATGGCTTTCGAGGATGGTTTGAAACTTGTTGCTGCCCGTGCCAATGCTATGCAGAAGGCTTGCGAGGCTAACCCTGGTACCATGGCTGCCATCATCGGTTTGCCAGATGAGAAGGTTGAGGAAGTCTGCGCTGAGGTGAGCACAGAAGGCAACGTGGTAGTTGCTGCTAACTACAACTGCCCTGGTCAGCTCGTTATCTCAGGTAACGTAGATGCTATCAATGCTGCTTGCGAGAAGCTGAAGGCTGCTGGTGCTAAGCGTGCATTGCCTTTGAAGGTTGGTGGTGCTTTCCACTCTCCATTGATGCAGCCAGCTAAGGATGAACTTCAGGCTGCCATCGAGAAGACTACATTCTCAGCTCCTAAGTGCCCGGTTTACCAGAATGTAGATGGTAAGCCTCATACTGATCCAGCTGAGATTCAGCAGAACCTCATCGCACAGCTTACAAGCTCTGTACGTTGGACTTCATCTGTACAGGCTATGATTGCTGATGGTGCTGATGACTTCACAGAGTGTGGCCCTGGCAAGGCATTGCAGGGTATGATTGGCCGCATCGACAAGAATGTTGCCGCTCATGGTATTGCTTAATCAACAATGACACTATTCAACGTTTTATCTTTTCAGCAAAGGCGTTGTTGGAAAGGTAAAACGTTTCATTTTTTTAGTAAAGCCGCTAAGTGAAGGAAAAAGTTATTATATACCAGGTTCTCCCACGACTCTTCGGAAATCAGAATACAACCTGTAAGGAAAATGGTACCATCGAAGAGAATGGTTGTGGAAAGCTGAATAATTTCTCTGATAAAGTTTTGGCTAGCATCCACGATATGGGATTTACACATATTTGGTATACGGGTGTGATTCGTCATGCCACTCAGACAAACTACTCTTCTTATGGAATTCCTACTCAGCATGCAGAGGTAGTGAAGGGAAAAGCAGGTTCGCCATATGCTATTACCGACTACTATGATATCGATCCAGACTTGGCTGTGAATGTCAGTATGAGAATGAAAGAGTGGGAGCAGCTGATAGAGCGTACTCACAAGGCTGGTATGAAAGTAATCATGGATTTCGTTCCGAACCATGTAGCCCGAGAGTATCATTCCATTTGCAAACCAACAGGTGTACGGGATTTGGGAGAAGATGATGATCCGAACATGCACTTCTCTACTAGGAATAATTTCTATTATGCATGGGGCGATTTGGATTTGAATGAAATCCGTCGTTCCAAACCAGAGTTCAAGGCTTTTTCTGCGAAAGATGCCAAGATTTATGAACCCTATACCGAGAGTCCAGCCAAAGCTACAGGAAACGATCGGTTTGATAACCATCCTGGCTGTAACGACTGGTATGAGACCGTGAAACTCAATTACGGTGTAGATTACTGTGATGCAGGAGGCAGAAGCTATCATTATGAACCAGTGCCAAACACATGGGGTAAGATGACAGGTATCCTCCTCTTCTGGGCAAGCAAGGGTGTAGATGGCTTCCGCTGTGATATGGCAGAAATGGTGCCAACGGCCTTCTGGGCATACGCTACAGGAATATTGAAGGCGAAGTATCCTCATATCGTCGTTATCGGTGAGGTTTACGATCCTAACCAGTACCGCAACTTTGTAAAGGCTGGTTTCGATTATCTTTATGACAAAGTAGGAATGTATGATTGCCTGCGTGGCGTGGTTCGTGGTGAGCGTCCGGCAGCCAGTATCACTCACGAGTGGCAGGTAGTGGATGATATCCGCGATCACATGCTCTATTTCCTTGAGAATCATGATGAGCAGCGCATCGCCAGCGATTTCTTCTGTGGCTCAGCTATGAAGGCGATTCCTGCTGCAGCCATGAGTCTCTTCTTCCAGAAGAATCCTTTCATGCTTTACAGCGGTCAGGAATTCGGCGAGAAGGGAATGGATAAGGAAGGATTCAGCGGCACGGATGGCCGTACCACGATATTCGACTATTGGAGTCTGGAAACTCTGGCGCATGCCTATCAGGATTCATCTGACTCGGCATTGAGTCAGGAGCAGAAGTATCTGGCAGCCACTTATCGCCAGCTTCTTCGCTTCGCCAATGAAGAGAAAGCCATCCGCGAGGGTGAGACCTTCGATTTGATGTATGTGAATCCGGGTTCTGAGAATTTCGATCCCCGTACCAATTTCGCCTTCCTTCGCAAGAAGGATGATGAAGCCATGCTCATCGTGCTTAACTTTGCTCAGGAGGCGCGCCAGTTGCAGGTTTGCATCCCTGGTCATGCTTTCGATTTCTTCCATATTGCTGAAGAGGAGGTGCTGGTAACAGAACTGTTCTCGGGTGGTAAGAAGAAGGTTGAGTTGAAGAAGGATGGCGTGTTCCCGATATCAATGGATGCTAACGGAGTAAGAATCTATAAATTCAATGTCAAGATGGAGGAAAGTGATATCATATTGAATGAGCATCATAAGGAGGAGTTCCCTCCTGCTCATACGGCTGAGCATCTGCTCAATCAGTTGATGGTTCGCCTGTTTGGCTGTGAGCGCAGCCGCAATGCACATATTGAGCGCAAGAAGAGTAAGATGACCTTCGTAGTCGATCACAAGCCTACACGTCAGGAGGAGAAGGAGATTGAGACGGAGATGAATCGTCTGATAGAGCTTGATATGCCTGTTACTTACGAGTTTGTGGATCGTGACCATATTCCGGCTAACGTCAAGTTAGACCGTCTGCCGGATGATGCGAGCGAGACCTTGCGTCTGGTTCGTATCGGTGATTATGATGTTTGTCCATGTATCGGCAAGCATGTCCGTTCTACAGCCCAGATTGGCAAGTTCGTATTGCTTGGTACCAATTGGGATGAGCATGCGCATTCTTTGCGTATCCGCTTCAAGATTGTTCAGTAAATAAAATAAGCAGCAATGGAGTAGTAGCCATTGCTGCTTTTTTCTTTTATAATTACTGCTTTCTTCTTTCCTTTTCTTTCGTGCACATAAAAGTTTTTTCTCGAAAAAAGTATCAAAGTCTCATTATTTGTGGCTAAAACCGATGTATATGATTGATATGTAATGGTTTATAAAAATGAGACTTTTCTGTTTATTTTACAAAGAAGTATCATAGAAGTATCATAAATTCAATAGAAGTATCATAAAATTCAGGTAAGTTGCTTGCAAAAAAGCCTTTTTTGAGGATTTATGTCTAGAAATACAGGCACAAAAACTAAGAAATGTCTAGTATTTCAGTTTTATAGAATTGATAATGTCTACTATTTCCGTTTTATAAAATTGATAGTGTCTACCTTTCTAGTTTATAAAGTATGCCAATATTAACTAGGAATAAGATGGAAAACACGGACAACTGTAGTTAGGAATAAGCACATAGGTTGGTCTCTTAGTGCCCGTCACACGGGCACTAAGGGATCAAGTGACGGGTATCGATAGACCAAGTGTTGGGTACTCATTGCCCGTACTGCGGGCATTGAATGCCCATTTCATGGGGTAATTTTGGGGCACTATTTTGAGCAAGCAAATTGTAGTTTTTCTATATTTAGTTGACTATAATTTCGTGTTTTTTATGATGCATCATGGTGATTTAATGATACTTCTACAAAAATAATGATACTTCGATGATACTTCTTTGTAAAATAAACAGAAAAGTATCATTCTTGTAATGTGTTGTATATCAGTAATATAAGTGGCAAATTAGCTGAAAAATGAGACTTTGAGACTTTTTTCGCGAAAAAACTTTTATGTGTGAGAATAAACAAAAGGGAAAAACATGTCATTTTCCTAAAAAATAATAGTAAGTTAGAAAATAATCTCTTGAAAGCCTGTCTGTCTCATTTCTTTTTGTTATATTTGCATCCGTAAATATCAGTATGTTGAAGATAAAGGCTGATATGATAGGTAAATATCATTATAGTGATAGATAAACTAATAGAAGATTATGGCAGATTTATATGAATATTCTACTCCTGAGTTGGTACGCTTGCTGGGAATGAGATTCAAGGAATATAGAATGCGATGCAATCTCACCCAGAAAGAGGTAGCCGAGCTTACTGGGCTTGGCTTGACCACCATCCATAAGTTTGAGAATGGCACTGCGGGCAATCTTTCGCTAGCCACTTTTCTCCTCTTACTGAAGGTGGTGGGGCAGATTGATGCTATAAATGATGTGCTTCCAGAACTACCCCCTTCACCTTATTTGATGAGAAAGGATGAGAAGAAAGCGCAGAGAATACGTCATACAAAACGATGATAGATAGATCAGTTCCATAGAGTCGGCTATCAACGCTCAGTATCCAATCTTTCGGAGTCGATGCTCAGAGATTTGGTCGCGAAATTTCTGGTAAGATAGAAGAAAAGTGATTAAAAATAGAAAAAAGGAAAGAAAAGTGAGGCTTATATGCAAATTTTCCCCCAAAACTTGTGGCTATGTCGGGAAAGTTTTGTAATTTTGAAGCGGATTTGGTGTATGCCATCTCCAAGACATATTAGAATATAAAGAGGCGTTATGCTTATCTTGTAACTTTGGAAACCTGAGAAATTTTCAAAAAGAGATACAATGGTAGCATAGTGGTTCTCACGCATAGCGTGGGCTACTATTACTATATCTGTATCTCAGGGTTTTCTCAGGACCTCCAAAGTTAGGTGTGGTATATGTAGACCACGCTTCTTGTATATGAAAGTTTAACTAATAAATAATGAGATTATGAAAGTAATTTTAAAGAAAGCCGTTGTGGTTGTTACCATAGGAATGATGGCAATGCTACAGTCTTGTTCTAGTAATGACGACCTGGATGGTTACACTCCTACTAATTTTAATGTAGCTGGTAAAGTAGAAAAAGGTCCTTTTGTTAGAGGTACAGCCATTCAAATGCAGCCTTTAGATGCTGACCTAGATGAAACAGGTGAATCTTTTACTTCTACGATTACAGATAATGAGGGTACTTTTACTTTTGGATCTAAATTGTTAAAGTCTCCCTATGTAAAACTGTCTGCTTCTGGATATTATTTTAATGAAGTAACTGGCGAACTTTCTAAAGGAACCTTGGCTTTAAATGCTGTTGCTAATCTTCAAAATGCAGCTGATGTGAATTTGAATATTCTTTCACATCTTAAGTATCAGAGAGTTATGGATTTGGTAGCTAAGGATGGTAAGTCATTTAAGGAAGCAAACAATCAGGCACAAGAAGAAGTTCTCAAGACTTTTGGTCTCGAAAAGTATGCCAAGACTGATGTTAATCATTTCTCGATTACTTCTGGTACTGATGAAGCAGCAGCTCTTATTGCCGTGTCATCTTTAATTCTGTACAATCGTTCTGAAGCACAAATTACTGAATATTTATCTCAACTTTCAGAAGAGTTTGCTGAGGATGGTAATTTCTCAGAAACTACCAAACTACAAATTCGTAAAGATATGTTCTCTTTGGAAAGCAAATTGCCTCAAATAGCAGAGAATATCAAGAAACGCTATCAAGAGATGGGTAAAGAGGTTGCCGTTAAGAATCTTATCTATTTTTTCGATTGGGATGGAGATGGAACTGCAGGAAATGAAATTGCGCCTGAAAATCATCCTGTCAGTTTGGAAACAAATAATATCAATGTACCTATGGAAGGTGGAAGCTATGAGGTAAAGGTAAATACAACTGTACCTGTTTACTTAGAGCGACCAAGTATTCCTGGTGATGATATATACGATAATTCGACTTCTGTTTTGGGAATGAAAATTTATGAGACCGGAAGTGGAAGTGAACCTTGTATCAACTATTCTAAAGAATTGAATAATAATATCTTAAAGGTGGTTGTAAAGGCTGCCTCTTTTAGAAAGGAACAAGCTGTTTCAATTCCTTTATATGATGGTATGGGTAATGAAGTAGCTTGCTTGAACTTAACTCAGCAAGCTAATCCTAATGCAGAAATCATAGTACCTCGCCTCGGAAGTGTTGGTATCAGTTTGGTTTCTGATTTTATGAGTAGTTTGTCTGAAGCTGTAAACCTTGAGGCGGGGATGAATTATCGTTATACAAAGATAATAAATGATTTTCGTTTTGTTGCTCCTATTAGTAGCAGTGAACCGAATATCCGTAAGTGTTGGAATGATTCATACCAAGCGCTGAATATGATTGCAAGGTTGTATAGAGCAGATGCCATGTATAGGGCAGTATATTCTCCTTATCTGAATGTTTATCGAGATTTGTGCTACTATCAAATGTTGATTTGGTGGGGTGGTGTAGTTGTGATGCCTAATGCAGGTTTTGAAGGTTATGCAGATTCTTATGTTCCAAGAACATCCGAATCTAGTATTTTACAAATGCTGGAAGAAGAACTGGTAGAAGCAATAAGAAATTTGGATGAAAAGAAATGTGTAGCTTTTGCAACCAACGCCAATGATGCTTTGTTTGTATCGAAGGATGTGGCTCGTATTCTTTTGGCGAAAGTATATATGTATCAGCAAAAATGGGCTGCAGCTAGTAATCTTCTCCAACAAGTTGTTGACAAAAATATATACTCTATGGAAAAAGTTCCAACAAAATATACATCTGAAAGCAAAGATTTGATATTGGCTTTGAAGGTTGGCAATGAGTCAAGAGCCTCTAGGGTAAATGTAGACGGAAGTCCTGAAGAGGTAGTACCTATTATGACTACTACGGATGTCAAGCTTTTATATGCTGAATGCGAAATTCACTTGGGTAACAATGCAAAGTCTTCAAAATATATTTCAGAAGTAGATAATGTGAATGGTATTTCCGGAACAAGTGTTTCTGTTGAAGGAATTAAACAACTGAGGAAGTCTCTTAAATTGCAAGACTATTTTGCTTTCTTGAAAAGAAATGGTTTGGCGATGAAAGAACTCGGATTAGAAAAATATCAGTTGCTTTTACCTATTCCTCAAAATGGAATAGATATGAATCCAAATTTGACTCAAAACCCAGGGTATTGATATACAAAAATAGGGAGCGTTGATATTTCATAACGTTCCCTATTTTCTTGAAATAGACTCTGGTAGTCTAGTCTGTAAAGTCTTATTTTATGATAACAATTAGCCCTAAGGCTCTGATAATTGGCTACAAAGATATTGAATACCGTAAAGGATTTTAGATAAAAATATGCTTGAACAGGGGCGGTAACTCGTTTTTTAAGGCCGTTACCGCCCCGTTTCAAGCATGTTTTGTTGAATTGCGGTTCTATTTTTGCAGTGATATATTGTTAATAATCAGAAAAATGCTTGTTTTCTGAAATATTATCTGTATCTTTGTACATTAATTATTAAGAGTAAGATTATGGCTTCAAAGAGATATCCTTTGGGAATACAAACGTTCTCCGAAATCGTGAAGGGGAATTACTTCTATGCTGACAAGACGGCTATCGTCTATCAGTTGGCTCATTATGCCAAATTTCATTTTCTGAGTCGCCCACGTCGATTCGGAAAATCCTTGTTTGTATCTACCCTCCAGGCTTATTTCGAGGGTAAGAAAGAACTGTTTAAGGGCCTTGCCATCGAACAGATGGAGAAGGAATGGACGGCATATCCTGTCATCCACCTGGATCTGAGCTGTGGTAAATATTATAGTTTGGAGAATACATATTCAATTCTAAACGGAATACTAGAAGTGGAAGAGAAAAAATATGGTTTAAAAGTTAATCCAATAGATGAGAAGTCTTTTGGAGGTCGTCTTAAGAACATCTTGCTTGCAGCAGCTGCTCAAACAGGTAAACAAGTTGTTGTTCTCATCGACGAATATGATGCTCCAATGCATGATTCTGTCAGTGACGAAGACTTGCAGAAGACCATCCGCAATATCATGCGAGATTTCTTCAGCCCCTTGAAGCAGCAAGAGGGAAACATCCGCTTTGTATTCATCACAGGCATCTCCAAGTTTAGCCAGCTCAGCATCTTTAGCGAGTTGAACAATCTCAAGATTCTCACGTTGAAGGATGAATACAGTAGCTGTTGTGGTATTACCAAGAGTGAATTGACTCAGTATTTCCGTGAGGGAATCGAGGAGATGGCTGAGCATAATGGACTCACTTATGAGGAGACCTTGCAGCAACTCAAGCAGCATTATGATGGCTACCACTTCAGTATCAATAGCGAGGATATCTTCAATCCTTACAGCATTATCAATGCTTTGGATGATAAGGAGTTTAATAGCTATTGGTTTACATCTGGTACGCCTACGTTCCTGGTGGAGTTGTTGCAGCAGAAGAATTTGGATATGCTCAATCTGGATGATCTGTGGGTTAATGACGATCGTTTTGATACCCCTACTGAAAAACTTACAGACCCGATTCCTGTTCTTTTCCAGAGTGGTTATCTTACCATTAAAGGATATGAGCGAAGGGGAAAATTGTATCATCTCTGTTTCCCAAATCAAGAAGTAAGACAAGGCTTCTCGAAAAGTCTCGTCAGGTATTATACTGCGCAAGACATGAACAGATATGATGCCATCGTGTATGCTTATTCCAAGAATGTGCTCATCAATGATGACATGGAAGCTTTTATGCCTCATTTGAAGGCATTCTATGATAAGTTCCCATATACGATTATCAACAATAATGAGCGTCACTATCAAGCCGTGATATTCACCATCTTCACCATGCTTGGCGAAGATGTAAAGGTGGAGCATACCACTTCGGATGGAAGAATAGACCTTGTTCTCAAGACGGATAAGAGTATCTTTATCTTTGAGTTGAAATATAAGAAGTCTGCCGACATCGCCATGGCGCAAATCAGCGATAAGAACTATGCCAAGGCTTTTGCCGATGATGAGCGAAAGGTTGTGAAAGTGGGTATTAACTTCTCGGAAAACCAGCGAAGTATAGAGGATTGGGTGATAGAATAAATGAAATAGAAGAAAGTTGGTGACCTTCATCAGGTGTATGTCACCACACTATATAGATAAAAATATATCTGAACAGGGGCGGTAACTCGATTTTTTAGGTAGTTACCACCCCAATTCAAGCATGTTTTGTTCTTTTGTACAGTAGCAGAACTTATATAATCACCGCCGTTCCGCTGCATGTTACCATCAGCATGGAGCCGCTCTTTCCCACGGTTTCGTAATCCAGGTCGATGCCCACGATGGCGTTGCAGCCCAGGGATGCGGCACGGTCGGCCATCTCTCTGAGGGCTGTATCCTTAGCCTCGCGGAGGGTGCTTTCGTAAGAACCGCTTCTGCCGCCGATTACATCACGGACACTGGCAAAGAAATCCTTTACAAAGTTGGTACCGATGATGGTTTCGCCGGTCACTACGCCACGGTATTCACGGATAGGGTGGCCTTCTATGGTTGGAGTTGTACTTAAAATCATAATCTTTTCCTTTCTTTTTTATGTTATTATCAATGTTATTTATAGCTTAGACGATAAAAGTAGTGAAAAGGTTGCAGAAAATCCAAAAATAATTGCTATTTTTGCATCGTAAATATAAATATTAATAGGTTATATGAACAAGAGATTGATGTTTTCGGCAGCACTCGTGATGGCGCTGCTTTCGGCAAACGCTCAGAAAAGGGCGTTTACCATCGAGGATTTGTACAGGGTGAAGGGCGTATCTTCGGTGAGCCTTTCGCCTGATGGTAAGACGGTTTGCTATACCGCCAGTTCTTCTGACCTGAAGAACCAGAAGTCTGGCTCCGACATCTACATCATGAATGCGGATGGCTCTCACGCCAAGGCTCTTACCGAGGATGGAAAGAGCAGTTCTGCCGTATGGAGCAAGGATGGAAAGAGTATCTTTTTTACTAATTATGAGAAAGGGACGGCTCAAATCTTTCGCATGGATCTGACTACCTGCGAGACGGAACAGATAACAGATTATGAGTTGGGTATCGGTAGTCCTGTCATCTCTCCGGATGAGCGATACATTGCCTTTACCGCAGAAGTATATCCCGACCTGGGAGCTGATGCCAAGGCTAACAAGGCCCGGATGGAGAAAAAGGAGCAGGGACCTGTGCAGGCGCATATCGCCGACAAGTTGCTCTACCGTCATTGGACGAGCTATAATGATGGCAGATGCAATCACCTTATCCTTTTCGACACACAGACGAAGACTTACAAGGATCTGACTCCGGGTAATTATTCGCTGATATTCGTGGTTGGGGGTGGAATCACCTATCAATTCTCTCCTGACAGCAAGGAAATCTGTTTCGTATCCAATCATGATGAGCATCAGGAGGCTAGCACCAATGCCGACCTGTGGACGGTATCTGTGAATGGGGGAGAACCGGTCTGCATCACGAAGGAGAACAAGGCTTGGGATGGTACTCCAGCCTATTCGCCTGACGGCAAGTATATCGCTTACCGCTTGCAGCAAGTGCCTGGTTATGAGTCTGATCGCTTCCGTCTTGCTATCTACGACCGGGCTGCAAAGAAGTCTACCATCCTGACAGAGAAGTTTGACAACTGGGTAGATGATTACAAATGGGCTCCCGACAGCAAGAGTATCTTCTTCCTCGGGCAGGTACAGGGCGCTGAGCCGCTCTACAAGCTCGATATAGCCAGAAAGACCATCTCGCCGGTATTGACGGGCAAGGCCATCTCTGAGTTTGATTTCGACAATAAGGGTATGGTATATTATACCTATAGCACGACAGGCAAGCCATCGGCTCTCTATCGCCAGCAGATGAAGAAGTGGAATGGAACTCCTGTAGCCAGCGGCAAGGAACAGCAGATAACCTTCCTCAACCAGAAGTTGGAGGATGAGGTGGATATCCGTCCATCTGAGAGTATCTGGGTAGAGGGTGCTGGTGGCGACAAGGTACAGGTATTCATCGTGAAGCCACACAACTTTGATGCCAGCAAGAAATATCCGCTTATCATCAATGTGCATGGCGGACCACAGATGCAGTGGATGAATTCCTTCCGTGGCGACTGGCAGGTTTATCCTGCTGCCGGTTATGTGGTGGCTTATCCTAATCCTCACGGTTCTACGGGATATGGTCAGGCTTTCACCCGTGCCATTTCCGGTGATTGGGGCGGAAAGGTATTTGAGGATGTGATGAAGGTTACCGATAAGATGGCAACTCTGGAATATGTTGACTCCACGAGGATGGGAGCGATGGGATGGTCGTATGGCGGTTACATGATGAACTGGCTGCAGGGACATACCAAGCGATTCAAGTGTCTGGCTTCCATGATGGGTGTATATGACTTGCGCTCTATGTGGGGCAGTACTGAGGAAGTATGGTTTCCTAACTTTGAGTTAGAGGGACAGCCTTATAATTCCGATCTTTACGAGAAGTGGTCGCCATCCTCATACATCAAGAACTTCTCAACACCAACCCTCGTGATGACGGGCGAGCTGGACTATCGTGTACCGTATACCCAGAGTTTGCAATATTTCACAGCTTTGCAGACCCTGAACATTCCTTCGCGACTGATAGTCTTGAAGTATGATGGTCACTGGCCAAGCAACCTGAAGTCGATGCCGCTCTATTACAACGCGCACCTCGACTGGTTCCATCGTTATCTTGGCGGTGCTTCTGCACCTTGGGACACAGAGAAAATGGTGAATAATGAGATAGATTACTAAGATGCCCTATATATAATAAGGTGTAGAAAACCAAAATAAAAAAGCTCCATTCGCAAACTGATACGAATGGAGCTTTTTTCTGATAATTAAAAACTTACTTTGTTTCCTGTTCTTCCTGCATGTCCAGATACTGGTTGTCCTTGTCGTAGAATTCGTACTGGAGGAATGCCAGTTTCTGGGAAGGAATCACATTGAAGCCGAAACCATACTTAAACTGCCATCTGCGCTTCAGGGAAATGAAGCCCTTGTTGATGAAGGCAGCCACGTAAGGATTCACATACAAAGTGAATTTCTTGACGCCGATCTTGTTGACTAGGCGGTCGATTTTTCTTTCCAACTGGTCGGTAAAGAGGATGCTAGACTTAATCTTGCCCGTACCGAAACAGGTAGGGCAGGTTTCATCTACATTCACATCCATAGCCGGACGTACACGCTGGCGTGTAATCTGCATCAGCCCGAACTTGCTCAATGGCAGGATGTTGTGCTTGGCACGGTCCTTCTGCATGTTCTTACACATGCGCTCATAGAGCAACTGTCGGTCTTCGGCAAGATTCATGTCGATGAAGTCGACAACAATGATACCTCCCATATCTCGGAGGCGCAATTGTCTAGCCAACTCATCAGCAGCACCGAGGTTAACATCCAGTGCATTTGCTTCCTGACCTTTCTCACGAGTTCTGTTACCACTGTTTACATCGACAACATGCAAGGCCTCGGTGTGCTCGATGATGAGATAAGCACCATGCTTGTAGTTAACAACACGACCAAAGCCAGCTTTAATCTGCTTGGTAATGCTGAAATTGTCGAAGATAGGCACCTTACCGGTGTAGAGCTTAACTATGCCCGCCTTTTCAGGGGCTATTAGAGAAACATAGTTCTTCACCTCGTTCATCACATCTTCGTTGTTCACGTAGATGTTCTCGTAAGATGGGTTAAACAAGTCACGCAAGAGAGCAACGGCTCTTCCGGTCTCCTCGAATGCAAGTTGCGGGCGCTGCTGGGTCTTCTGTACCTTGGCGATAGCATCCTCCCATCGCTTCACCAGGACTTTCAGCTCAGCATCGAGCTCAGCGACCTTCTTACCCTCAGCCACAGTGCGGACGATAACGCCGCAATTCTTTGGTTTGATGCTGTGAATGAGTTGTTTGAGTCGGGAGCGTTCTTCACCGCTTTTAATTTTCGACGAGACAGAAACTTTATCACCGAATGGCATGAGTACCAGGTATCGGCCCGCGAATGAGATTTCGCCTGTGAGTCGAGGTCCCTTGGTAGAGATTGGTTCCTTTACGATTTGTACCAGCACTTCCTGTCCTGCTTTGAGTACATTCTGTATGCTGCCGTCCTTTTCCAATTCAGGCATTTTGCTGGCTTTAGAGAATGGGAAAAGTTTCTTTCTGTCGCTCTGTACTTGTTTAAGGTACTTCTGGTAGGAATTAAAATGACTTCCTAGGTCAAGATAATGAAGAAAGGCGTCGCGTTCATAACCTACATCCACGAAGCAGGCGTTAAGACCCGGCATCAGTTTTTTTACCTTTGCGATGTAGATGTTGCCCACAGAGAACGATGCTTCACGAGGTTCGTTCTGGTATTCCACCAGCTGCTTGTCCTCCATGAGTGCGATAGAGATGTCTTTCTGTTGGACATCAATTACAACTTCGCTTGTCATATCTTCAATAATCTTTTTACTTTAAATTAATACAAAAAAAGGGTATGTCATTCCATATCTGAACTGACACACCCCCTCAGTCACGAACTGACCGAGAGCTATAGTAGACTAGCTACAATGCTAGCTTACTTGCTCTTATGTCTGTTCTTACGTAATCTCTTTTTACGCTTGTGAGTAGCCATCTTGTGGCCCTTCTTTTTCTTTCCGTTTGGCATGATTTTAAAATTTTAAAATATTGTTATTATAAAAAATGATATTTCTCTCTTCCTGTCCAGCAGTATTACTGAGCGTTCTGCATCTCCTCGATGAAGCTCTTTGATGGCTTGAAGCTTGGCAAGTCGTGAGCTGGAATGGTGATGGTTGTATTCTTAGAGATGTTACGGGCAGTCTTAGCAGCACGATGCTTGATGTTGAAGCTGCCGAAGCCACGCAAGTATACATTGTCCTTCTTTTCGATGAGGCACTTCTTAACCTCTTCCATAAAAGCCTCTACTACAGTACCTACTTCTTTCTTAGGCATACCAGTAGCGATAGCTACCTCATTAATGATATCTGCTTTGGTCATTTCTTTATTTTTTACTAATTTTACTTGTTAATCTTTATTTCGGTGTGCAAAGATACAAGTTTTTTATGATATAACAAAATACTTAAGGCTTTTTTTGCAAAAATAATGCTCTAAGTATTTGCATATAAGGTTTTTATTGCGTATTTTTGCACCAAAATAGAGAAATTATGAGATTTAAGAGATATTTTTTGGCTTTGATGATGGTTGCCTTTCATGCATTGGCGTTGACGGCTGGGGAGGTCTGGACGGCGAAAAATGTACCGATTCCTTTCCTCAGGGATTCTACGCAATATGTTTCCGACCCGGATGGATATGTTGATAAGGCTCAGAAGGATTCTGCCAATTTCTATCTTCAGAAACTGAAGTTGGAGTGTGGCGTACAGAATGTGCTCATCATTGTGGGAAAGGTTGACAACCAGGATGCCTTCCGGATGGCGCAGGATGTGGGCAACCAATATGGTATCGGTTACAAGAAGAGCCGGAGAGGACTGGTTATCGTCATCGCGGTGGAGGACCATAAGTACTTTATTGCTCCAGGAAGTGGACTGGAGGGGGAGTTGACCGATGTGGACTGCGATGATATTGCCCGGGCTTGCATCGTGAAGTATATGCGTGAAGGCAATCCGGGCGAGGCAGTAGCATCTGTGAGCCGTGCTATATATAATAAGGTGAAAAGTGGACGGACGGGAATTGCGGATGTTGATGAAGGTTCGGTTAATGACGAAGAGGACTGGTTCCTGGTCATTATCCTGTTCCTTATCTTCTTCGGTATTCCTATCTATCTGTTTATCAGGTATATTCTGGAGATGCTCGGCATTGTGAAGCCAAGACCGAAGAGCAATCAGAGAAACCAGTCTCGTAGGAGAAACAATGACGATGACTGGATACCTCCTTTCTTTATGGGAGGTGGCGGTTCTTCCGGCGGCGGTTTCTCGGGCGGTTCTTTTGGCGGAGGCTCCTTTAGCGGAGGCGGCTCTGGCGGAGGATGGTGATGCCTTTGATAGTTAATAGTTTATAGTTTAGAATTAATAATTAATAATAATGACAATGGAACAGACAATGAATTCAAACATGCAACCGGCAAAAAGAGGTATAAAGAAAAGTTGGATTATCCTGGGCATCATAGTTGTGCTGGTACTATGGATGTTCAGTGGTTATAACGGATTGGTAGAGAAACAGGAGTTGGCTACCACAGAGTTGGCTAATGTTCAGACTCAGTATCAGCGTCGTGCAGACATGATGCCACAGTTGGCAAAGATCGTAAAGGCTTATGCCAAGCATGAGAAAGAAACCTTTGCCGAGGTAACCAAGGCTCGTGCTGCTGTTGGTCAGGTAAAGCTGGATGCCAATAATCTTACTGAGGCTAGCCTGAAGAAGTATGCTGCAGCACAGGGCGAGTTGGCGAATGCATTCTCCAAACTGATGGTAGTAGCCGAGAAATATCCTGAGTTGAAAGCCAGCGAGAACTTCAAGGCTCTTCAGGTTCAGGAAGAGGGTACGGAAAACCGCATCAGTGAGGCACGTCGCAAATATAACGAAGCCGTCCAGAACTATAACCAGACGGTTAGGAAAATGCCTAGTGCCCTTATCGCCGGCCTCTTCAATTTCAATGTGATGCCTAAGTTTGAGGCAGCTGCAGGAGCTGAGAAGGCGCCAGACTTGGATATCTAATTTAGAATTGATCATTAAAAATCCTGTTTTTCAACGGGATTAATAGATTTGTTATCTAGTCAATGGGAACGAGAAGTGTCCCATTGGCTAGATTTTCTGTTTTATGCGCTTTCAATTTGAAAGTAACTTAATATTTTATATATATTTTGTATTTCAGATGCTTTTTATTTCAGAAATTCTTTGTATCTTTGCACGCAATTTAAGAAATATGGTAGAAATACCGCAAACATTGAAATTTCAATAAGGTAAATTACAAATATGAAACAAACAAAGATTGTCGCTTCCATCAGTGATCGTAGATGTGATCAGAATTTTATCCGAAAACTGTTTTTCGCCGGTATGAACGTTGTTCGTATGAATACTGCTCATGCCACAGAAGAGGGTATACGCACCATCGTAAAGAATGTAAGAGCCGTGTCTCCACATATTGGTATTATGATTGATACCAAAGGTCCTGAGGTGCGAACTACAGATGTGAAGGAACCTATCCACTACAATGTTGGTGATGTAGTGAAAATCTTTGGACGTCCGGAAATGGAGTCTTCTCATGATATTGTGAATGTGAGCTATCCTGACATCGCAGCCGATGTTAAGGTAGGTGATGATTTGCTCTTCGATGATGGTGAACTCGATATGAAGATTATCGACAGCCAGGGGCCTATGCTGGTTGCCGAGGTTCAGAACGAGGGAGTGCTCGGGGCTCACAAGAGCGTGAATGTGCCGGGAGAGCATATCGACCTGCCTGCACTGACAGAGAAAGACCGCCGGAATATTGAACTCGCTATCGAGTTGGATATTGATTTCATCGCTCACTCTTTTGTGCGCAATGCAGCCGATGTGAAGGCAGTTCAGGATATCTTGGACGCTCACAACAGTGATATCAAGATTATCTCAAAGATAGAAAATCAGGAAGGTGTTGATAATATTGACGAGATTATTGATGCCTGCTATGGTATCATGGTTGCCCGTGGTGACCTGGGTATCGAGGTGCCAATCGAGAGAATTCCAGGCATCCAGCGCCGCATCATCTCTAAGTGTGTGAAGGCGCAGAAACCGGTAATCGTTGCTACACAGATGTTGCATACCATGATTAAGAATCCACGTCCTACCCGTGCAGAGGTAACCGATATTGCCAATGCTATCTTCTATCGCACCGATGCGCTGATGCTTTCTGGTGAAACAGCAAGCGGAAAGTATCCTGTAGAGGCTGTGCAGACCATGGCCCGTATTGCTGAGCAGGCAGAGAAGGATAAGTCTCCACTGAATGATATTGACCCAATGGAAGATGGTAAGATTGACCAGAAGCTCTTCCTGGCTCATGCTGCCATTGAGGCTACTAAGAAGTTGGGTGTTGCCGGTATTATTACCGATGGTGAGACTGGTCAGACTGCACGCGACCTGGCAGCCTTCCGTGGCCCAAATCCGGTATTGGCAATCTGCTATAAGGAGAAACTCCAGCGCTGGTTGAATCTGAGCTATGGTATTATTCCAATTCATCAGAAGGATCAGGTTTCTACCAAGGCTATGTTTACCGCAGCGGTACGTATGCTTCGCCAGAAAGGCTACTTAGGTGAGGAGGATAAAATTGCTTATCTGAGCGGTAGCTTTGGAGAGGGGGGAGGCACAACCTTCGTTGAGATTAATAAAGTGAAGAAGATTTTCGATAACAGTTATAGCTTTAATTTGCCATCAAATGGCATCGAAGATAAGTAAAAAAGGCTATTATTTCAAAAAAAAATAGACGTAAATAGAATTATTGGTGCAAAAATTTGCAGTATTCAAAAAAATACCGTAATTTTGCACCAATATTTTAAAACGAAAATTTTAGAAAATGAAAAAACTCGTTAGTTCAGTTTTAGTCGCTTTGACTATACTCTTAGTACTTGGCAGTTGTGGAAGTACTAAGAATGTAGCTTATTTCCAAAATGCAGATTCTATCAGCTTGGCTGCTTCAAGAATGCTTTATGAAGCCAAGATTATGCCTAAGGACGAACTTACAATTACAGTAATTACAACAGATCCAAAGGCTGCCATGCCTTTCAACCTCTCTGTCTCTCAAACATTGGGTACAGGCGGACAGCTGAGTTATGGTAGTGGTTCCCTGCAAGGATATCTGGTTGATAATGATGGTAATATTGAGTTTCCTGTTGTTGGAACCTTGCATGTCGGTGGTTTGACCAAGAAGCAGGCTGAAGATCTCATCAAGAATAAGGTGAAGCCTTATCTGGCAGAAAAAGAAAATCCTATTGTTACGGTTCGCATGGGCAGTTACCATGTATCTGTATTAGGTGAAGTAGAAAAGCCAGGAATTATTTATGCTCCACAGGAGAAGATGAGTATTCTTGAAGCTTTGGCACAGTGTGGCGACTTAACCATCTATGGTAAGCGTGACAATGTATTATTGATTCGTCAGGATGCAGCAGGAGAGAAGCATACTTATCGTATGAACTTGAATGATGCAAATATTATTAATTCACCATTCTATTATCTGCAGCAGAATGATATTATCTATGTAGAACCAAATAAGGTGAAAGCTCAAAACTCATCTATCGGTTCATCTACTACATTGTGGTTCTCTGCCGTTGGAACATTGATTTCTATTGCATCATTGATTGTCAATATCTTGCGATAGCAGGTAATAGGTGGGAGTAAAATCAGGATACTACAAAAATAATAATATATATGTGTGGCATTGTAGGATATTTAGGTAAGGGTGAGGCTTATCCTGCTCTTATCAAAGGTTTAAAGCGTCTGGAATATCGTGGATATGATAGTGCAGGCGTGGCTCTTATCAGTAATGATGGTGCTTTGAACGTTTACAAAGCAAAGGGTAAGGTGGCAGATCTTGAAGCGTTCTGCTCTGATAAGGATATTTCGGGACATGTGGGTATTGCTCATACTCGTTGGGCTACCCATGGAGAGCCTTCAGCTGTAAATGCTCACCCGCATTATTCCTCTAGCAAGAACCTTGCCATGATTCATAATGGAATCATAGAAAACTATGCCGATATCAAGAAGAATCTCATTGCTAAGGGAGTAGAGTTTAAGAGCGAGACGGATACTGAGGTTCTCGTTCAGCTGATTGAATATATTCAGATAAAGAAAAATCTCGACTTGCTGACTGCCGTTCAGGTGGCTCTCCGTCAGGTAATCGGAGCCTACGCTATCGCTATTCTTGATAAGCGTAACCCTAATCAGATCATTGCTGCCCGTAAGCAGAGTCCGTTGGTTGTAGGTATCGGAAAGGATGGTGAGTTTTATCTCGGTTCTGATGCCAGTCCTATCATCGAATATACAGATAAGGTGGTTTATCTGGAGGATGGTAACATCGCTGTGATGCGCCTCGGTGAGGAATTGCAGGTGGTGAACATCCAGAACGTTAAACTCAACCCTGAAGTACAGACCGTAGACATTGATCTCGGTCAGATAGAGAAGGGTGGTTTCCCTCACTTTATGTTGAAGGAAATTTTTGAGCAGCCAGAGTGCCTTCGTAACTGTATGCGTGGCCGTGTAGTTAGCCGCACAGTGGAAACTCGCGTAATGACTGATGGCGACGATACAACCAGCAAGAAGGAGACAGAGATGGGTGTCGTGCTCAGCTCCATTACCGACCATCGCCAGCAGCTTCTCAATGCCAAGCGAATCATCATCGTGGCTTGTGGTACATCATGGCATGCCGGACTTATCGGCAAGCAGATGATAGAGAACTATTGCCGCATCCCTGTAGAAGTGGAATATGCATCTGAATTCCGTTACCGTAATCCTGTGGTAACGAAGGACGATGTCGTCATCGCCATTTCCCAGAGTGGTGAAACCGCTGATACCCTGGCTGCCATCAAGCTTGCCAAGGAGAGCGGTGCGTTTATCTATGGTATCTGTAACTCGATAGGTTCTTCCATTGCCCGAGAAACAGATACAGGTACCTATATTCACGTAGGTCCGGAGATTGGTGTTGCCTCTACCAAGGCGTTCACTGGTCAGGTTACCGTCCTTATCCTTCTGGCACTTGCCATCGGTAAGGAGAGGGGAACCATCAGCGAAAATGAATATCAGAAGATTACAGAACAGCTTTGGAACATTCCTGCCAAGATGAAGGAAGTGTTGAAGCTCAACAATAAGATAGCTGACTTGAGCCGTACGTTTACATACGCTCGCAATTTCATCTATCTGGGCCGTGGATTCCAGTATCCTGTGGCCCTTGAGGGTGCATTGAAGTTGAAGGAGATTAGCTACATCCACGCTGAGGGTTATCCTGCAGCGGAGATGAAGCATGGTCCTATCGCATTGATTGACAGCGATATGCCAGTGGTAGTTATTGCTACCCACAACTTCATGTACGAGAAGGTCTTGTCTAATATTCAGGAGATTAAAGCCCGTCAGGGTCGTGTTATTGCTATTGTCAGCAATGGCGATGAAATCATTTCCAAGATTGCCGACGAAGTGATTGAACTCCCTGAGACCTTGGAGTGCTTGGAGCCATTATTGGCTACCATTCCTTTGCAGCTCTTGGCTTACCATGTAGCTGTATGTAAGGGCAAGGACGTTGACCAACCTAGAAACTTGGCCAAGTCAGTTACTGTAGAATAATATATAAAGGGATTCGTCATTTCTTGACGTTTCCCTTTTTTTGGAGGGGAATCCCTCGGATAGGTATATTCAAATTTAACTAAATAAGATAAGGATAATAGAGAGATGGAACCATTGAAACATGAGTGTGGTGTAGCAATGATCAGATTGCTCAAGCCACTGGAGTATTACCAGCAGAAGTATGGTACTTGGATGTACGCACTCAACAAACTCTATCTGATGATGGAGAAGCAGCACAACCGTGGCCAGGAGGGTGCTGGTATGGCTTGTGTCAAACTGGGCGGTAAGCCTGGTCATGAGTATATGTTCCGTGAGCGTGCAGAGGGCAAGAATGCCGTGACCGAAATCTTCGGCAAGGCGAATGCCAACTTCAAGAGCCTGACTCCCGAGCAGCTTGCTGATGCAAAGTTCGCTAAAGAGGAACTGCCTTTTGCAGGCGAACTTTATATGGGACACCTGCGCTACAGTACCACCGGAAAGAGTGGTATTCAGTATGTGCACCCATTCCTGCGACGTAACAACTGGAAGGCGAAGAACCTCTGCCTTTGTGGTAACTTCAACATGACCAACGTAGATGAAATCTTCGAGGAACTGACCAAGCAGGGCCAGAGTCCTCGCATCTACAGCGACACCTACATCATGCTTGAACTGATGGGGCACCGTCTGGACAGAGAGGTGGAGCGCAACTTCGTAGCTGCAAAGGCGATGGAGATGCAGAATACCGATATCACCAACTATATAGAAGACCACGTGAAGATGAGCAATGTACTCAAGACCACGATGAAGAACTTTGATGGCGGTTATGTGGTTTGCGGTATCACCGGTTCGGGTGAAATGTTCTCTATGCGCGACCCTTGGGGCATCCGTCCTGCGTTCTATTACAAGAACGATGAAATCGTGGTAGTAGCCAGCGAGCGCCCTGTACTCCAGACCACCTTCGACCTGGAGGCAGAGGAAGTGCAGGAACTGATGCCGGGCACGGCGCTTCTCGTGAAGAAGAACGGAGAGTGCAGCATCGAGCGCATCATGGAGCAGAAGGGCGATTCAGCCTGCTCATTCGAGCGCATCTACTTCAGTCGTGGTTCCGACAAGGATATCTATAAGGAGCGTAAGCAGTTGGGGGAGCAGTTGACCCAGCCTATCCTGAAGGCTGTGGATTATGATGTAGACCACACCGTGTTCAGCTATATCCCGAACACTGCCGAGGTGGCTTACTATGGCATGTTGAGCGGTTTCAAGAAGTATCTTAATGAGACCAAGATTGAGCAGATTGCCAACCTCGACCATGTTCCTTCAAAAGAAGAATTATACGAAATCCTCGGCGACTTCGTCCGCTCAGAAAAGATAGCATGGAAGGATATCAAACTCCGTACCTTTATCACTGAGGGCAACAGTCGTAACGACCTGGCGAGCCATGTGTATGATGTAACCTATGGAAGCATTGAGCCGAATGTGGATAATCTTGTCATTATCGATGATAGTATCGTGCGCGGTACAACCCTGAAGGAGAGTATTCTCCGCATCCTCGACCGTCTGCATCCTAAAAAGATCGTAGTGGTTTCCAGTGCCCCTCAGATCCGTTATCCGGATTATTACGGTATCGATATGGCAAGACTGGAAGAGTTCTGCGTGTTCCGTGCTGCCATCCAGCTTTTGAAAGAGCGCAAGATGGAAGACCTTATCGAGCAGACCTATGAGGCTTGCAAGGCAGAACTGGCAAAGCCAAAGGAGGAGCAGATCAATCCGGTACGCTCCATCTATAAGCCATTCAGCACCGAGGAAATCAACGAGAAGATAGTAGAGATGCTTCGCCCAGAGGGCATGACTACTCCTATCCAACTCGTATTCCAAAGCATCGAGGGCTTGCGCGAGGCGATTCCAAACCACAAGGGCGACTGGTATTTCACCGGTCATTATCCAACCCCAGGCGGCACGAAGCTCTGCAACCAGTCGTTTGTAAACTACATCGAAAACGTTTATCATAAATAAGTGAATAGAGAAGAGCGAAGAGTGAAGAATTCATTTGCTCTTATAAGTATGAAATAAAAGAATCAAATGTCAGATATGAAAAAAGTAACCTTAGTTTTGAGCGATGGAACCAAGTTCCATGGCAAATCTTTTGGATATGACGCTCCTGTAGCGGGCGAGGTTGTGTTCAACACAGCCATGATGGGATATCCAGAGAGTTTGACCGACCCTTCTTACGCCGGTCAGTTGATGACACTTACATTCCCTCTCGTGGGCAACTATGGTGTGCCACCATTTACTTTTGAGGAGAATGGTTTGCCAACCTTCATGGAGAGTGACAAGATTTATGCTTCTGCCATCATCGTGAATGATTACAGCGAGCAGTACAGCCACTGGAATGCAGTGGAGAGTCTTGCCGACTGGTTGAAGCGCGAAAAGGTGCCAGGAATCACAGGCATCGACACCCGTGAGTTGACTAAGGTGCTTCGTGAGCATGGTGTGATGATGGGTAAGATTCTCTTTGATGATGAACCAGACAACATCCCTGAGGCAAACTACGAGGGTGTAAACTTCGTTGACCAGGTGAGCTGCAAGGAGATTATCCGTTACAACGAGGGTGCCGGCAAGAAGGTGGTTCTCGTTGACTGCGGTGTGAAGGCAAACATCATCCGTTGCCTCATCAACAGAGGCGTAGAGGTGATCCGTGTGCCATGGAATTACGATTACACCGATATGGACTTCGACGGCCTGTTCCTGGCAAATGGTCCTGGTGACCCGGATATGTGTGAGGATGCAGTAAACATTATTCGCAAGCAGATCAGTCAGAGCCGCAAGCCTATCTGCGGTATCTGTATGGGTAACCAGTTGCTTTCTAAGGCAGCCGGTGCTACTATCTACAAGTTGAAGTATGGTCACCGTTCACACAACCAGCCTGTGCGCATGGTAGGAACCAACAATTGCTACATCACCTCTCAGAACCACGGTTATGCCGTTGATGCCAAGACATTGGGCAACGACTGGGAGGAGCTTTTTGTAAATATGAATGATGGCTCTAACGAGGGTATCCGCCACAAGGTGAACCCTTGGTTCTCAAGCCAGTTCCACCCAGAGGCTTGCTCAGGTCCTGTGGATACAGAGTTCATGTTTGATAAGTTTGTAGAAACACTTAAATAATTAGGAATAAAGATGAAAGACGAAAATATAAAGAAGGTGCTCCTCTTAGGTTCTGGAGCCTTGAAGATCGGTGAAGCAGGTGAGTTCGACTACTCAGGTTCGCAGGCCCTGAAGGCATTGCGCGAGGAAGGTATCGAGACTGTGCTCATCAACCCGAATATCGCAACCGTACAGACATCAGAAGGTGTTGCCGACCAGATTTACTTCCTGCCAGTGCAGCCATACTTCGTAGAGCGTGTCATCCAGAAGGAGAAGCCAGACGGAATCCTCCTCAGCTTCGGTGGTCAGACAGCCCTCAACTGTGGTGTGGAACTCTATCGCCAGGGCATCCTGGAGAAATATAATGTCAAGGTATTGGGTACTCCAGTACAGGCTATCATGGATACTGAGGACCGTGAGCTCTTCGTAGAGAAGCTGGATGAAATCAACGTGAAGACCATCAAGAGTGAGGCTTGCGAGAACATCGAGCAGACCCGCAAGGCTGCTGCTGAGCTCGGTTATCCTGTCATCATCCGTGCTGCTTACGCCTTGGGTGGTCTCGGTTCCGGTTTCGCAGACAACGAGGAGGAGCTGAACAAACTCGCTGAGAAGGCTTTCTCTTTCTCTCCACAGGTATTGGTAGAGAAGAGTTTGAAGGGCTGGAAAGAGATTGAGTATGAGGTGGTTCGCGACCGTTACGACAACTGTATCACAGTTTGTAACATGGAGAACTTCGACCCACTGGGAATCCATACTGGTGAGAGTATCGTCATCGCTCCATCTCAGACCCTGAGCAATGCTGAGTATCATAAGCTCCGTGCCCTCGCCATCAAGATTATCCGTCACATCGGAATCGTGGGTGAGTGTAACGTGCAGTATGCCTTCGACCCTAAGAGCGAGGATTATCGTGTAATCGAGGTGAATGCCCGTTTGAGCCGTTCATCAGCCTTGGCATCTAAGGCTACTGGTTATCCTCTTGCCTTCGTTGCAGCCAAGCTCGGTATGGGCTACGGTCTGTTCGAGTTGAAGAACTCAGTAACCAAGACCACATCTGCCTTCTTCGAGCCAGCATTGGACTACGTAGTTTGTAAGATTCCTCGTTGGGACTTGTCTAAGTTCCGTGGCGTAGATAAGGAGTTGGGTTCATCTATGAAGTCAGTAGGTGAGGTAATGGCCATCGGCCGCAACTTCGAGGAGGCCATCCAGAAGGGTCTTCGTATGATTGGTCAGGGCATGCACGGTTTCGTAGAGAACAAGGAGCTTGAAATCGATGATATCGATGCAGCTTTGCGCGAGCCAACAGATAAGCGTGTGTTCGTGATTTCAAAGGCAATGCACAAGGGTTATACCGTAGATCAGATTCACGACTTGACCAAGATTGACAAGTGGTTCCTTGAGAAGTTGAAGCACATCATCGACATCGACGAGGCGATGAAGAAGTGCAACATCAATACCATCGGTCAGGCTCTGCTCCGTTCTGCTAAGGTTTACGGTTTCACCGACTTCCAGGTTGCTCGTGCCGTGGGCTTGGAGCAGGAGTTGGGCAACATGCACAAGGCAGCCCTGCTGGTTCGCAACAAGCGCAAGAGCTATGGCATCCTGCCTGTAGTAAAGCAGATTGATACCCTGGCAGCAGAGTATCCTGCCCAGACCAACTACCTCTATGTAACTTATGCAGGTGTGAAGAGCGACATCACCTTCGAGAACGACCACCGTTCTATCATCGTACTCGGTTCGGGTGCTTACCGCATCGGTTCTTCCGTAGAGTTCGACTGGTGTGGCGTTCAGGCATTGAACACCATCCGCAAGGAAGGCTGGCGCTCAGTGATGATCAACTACAACCCAGAGACCGTATCTACCGACTACGATATGTGCGACCGTCTCTACTTCGACGAGTTGACCTTCGAGCGTGTGATGGATATCATCGAGATGGAGCAGCCTCATGGCGTCATCGTATCTACCGGTGGTCAGATTCCAAACAACCTGGCTATGCACCTGGATGCACAGAACGTGCCAATCCTGGGTACTGCTGCCAAGGACATCGATAACGCTGAGGACCGTGCCAAGTTCTCTCAGATGTTGACCAACAACGGCATCAACCAGCCAGAGTGGAGCGCCCTGACCTCTATGGAGGACATCGACAACTTCATCGAGCGTGTAGGCTTCCCTGTATTGGTTCGTCCAAGTTACGTTCTTTCTGGTGCTGCGATGAACGTATGTTCTAACGAGGAAGAGCTGAAGCGATTCCTGCAGTTGGCTGCCAACGTGAGTGAGGATCACCCAGTGGTAGTAAGTAAGTTTATCGAACATGCCAAGGAGATTGAGATGGATGCTGTGGCAAAGAATGGCGAGGTGATTGCCTATGCGATTTCTGAGCACATCGAGTTTGCCGGTGTTCACTCAGGCGATGCTACCATTCAGTTCCCTCCTCAGAAGTTGTATGTTGAGACAGTTCGTCGTGTGAAGCGAGTAGGTCGTCAGATTGCCAAGGAGTTGCACATCAACGGTCCGTTCAACATCCAGTTCATGGCTCGTGACAATGATATTCTCGTTATCGAGTGTAACTTGCGTGCCAGCCGTTCGTTCCCATTCGTAAGCAAGGTATTGAAGATCAACCTCATCGAGTTGGCTACCCGCGTAATGCTCGGTTTGCCAGTAGAGAAGCCACACAAGAACCTCTTCGATCTCGACTATGTAGGTATCAAGGCATCTCAGTTCAGCTTCAACCGTTTGCAGAAGGCAGACCCAGTATTGGGTGTGGATATGAGCAGTACGGGTGAGGTAGGTTGCTTGGGCGACGATACATCTACCGCACTTCTGAAGAGTATGCTTTCTGTGGGTCATCGCATTCCAGCCAAGAACATCCTGCTTTCTACAGGTTCTGCTAAGCAGAAGGTAGATTTGCTCGATGCAGCCCAGATGCTGGTTAAGCATGGTTACAAGCTGTATGCAACCGGTGGTAGTAGCAAGTTCCTCACCGAGAATGGCATCGAGAACACCCGTGTGCTCTGGCCATCAGAGGAGGCAGAAGGCGGTGCACCAAAGGCTTTGGAGATGCTCCACAATCACGAGATTGATATGGTAGTGAATATTCCAAAGAACTTGACCAGCAGTGAGTTGAGCAATGGTTATAAGATTCGCCGTGCAGCCATCGACCTGAACGTGCCATTGATTACCAACAGCCGTCTGGCGAGTGCGTTCATCTATGCATTCTGCACCACCAAGCTCGAGGATATCGATATCAAGGCTTGGGGAGAGTATAAATAATGTTTAGTGATTATTTATTAGTGATTAAGAATTGACAGTTAAGTCATTCTTGATGATTCCCAAATAGAAAAATCCCTGCTGTAGGAAAGGCTTCCTATGGCAGGGATTTCTTATTTGAACAAAAAAGCAGTGAAAACTTTGGTTGTTTCAAAATAAAGCCGTAACTTTGCATATGTAAACTGGTTAAATTTCATAGCATGATGAAACAGCAAGTAAAACAAGTACCATACGGAGTGTCTGATTTCGCCACGGTGATGAGTCAGAATCTATATTATGTCGATAAGACGATGTTTTTGCCAGAGCTGGAGAAGCAGCCTCGCAATCTCTTCTTCATCCGTCCCCGGCGTTTTGGAAAGAGCATATTTCTTAGTATGCTCTACTCTTACTATGACTGTAACCAGAAGGAGAGTTTCGAAAAACTCTTCGGTAATTTGTGGATAGGCCAGCATCCTACATCCCTGCAAGGAATTTACCAGGTACTGTTCCTGGATTTTTCTCAAATTACAGGTAAGATAGAAGTTTTGGAGGAAAGATTCAACGCCTATCTCTGTATCAAGTTGGATAGTTTTGCAGAGCAGTATGCTGCATATTATGGTGATAAGAAGGTTCAGGAAATCAAAACAAAGACACAGTATGCTGATAAGATGCAGATAATCTTTGATGCAGCCAAGGCAAATCATTTTCAGCTTTATCTTATCATCGACGAGTATGATAATTTTACTAATGTAGTGCTCAATGAACATGGTGAGAAAGTGTATCATGCCATTACTCATGCCGATGGTTTCTATCGTGATGTCTTCAAGAAGTTCAAGGGAAACTTCGAGCGCATCTTCATGATGGGTGTCAGTCCTGTAACCCTGGATGATGTGACAAGTGGGTATAATGTGGGATGGAATATCTCTGTAAAGCCAGAGTTCGACGAGATGCTGGGCTTCTCTACCAAGGATGTAGTCGAGATGTTCACTTATTATAAGGAGATGGGAAGCATTCCTGCAGATAGCGATGTGGAAGCCATCGTCAACGATATGAAGCCTTGGTACGACAACTATTGCTTTGCAGAAGAAGCATTGAATAAGAGTGTCAGAATGTTTAATTGCGATATGGTGCTCTACTATCTTCGCAATTATATGGATTACGGACGCTCTCCTCGGCAGATGATAGACCCGAATACCAAGACCGATTATGGCAAGATGAAGAAACTCTTGCAATTCGATAAGTTGGATGGCGAGCGCAAGGGTATCATCCGTAAAATTGCGGAAGAGGGACAGATTGTTGCCCAGCTGGAGGAACAGTTCTCGGCCTATCAGATACCGAAGGCTGAAATCTTCCCAAGTTTGCTTTTTTATTATGGTATGTTGACTATCAAGGGTACACGTGGTTCTAAGTTGATTTTGGGCATTCCTAATAATAATGTTCGCAAGCAGTATTACGGATATTTGGAAGAAGAGTATCAGGCAAAGTCGTATGTGGATACCAACAGATTGACGGATTACTATTACGACATGGCTTATGAAGGAGTATGGGAGGAAGGACTGCGTTTCATGGCTGATGCCTACGCTAAGGTTTCTTCTGTGCGTGACGGAATAGAATCGGAGCGAAATCTGCAAGGTTTCTTTATGGCATACTTGAACCTCAACGATTATTACATCACGGCTCCCGAATTGGAGCTGAATCATGGCTATTGTGATTTCTTCCTGTTGCCTGATCATACCCATTATGCCAGTCAGCACAGCTATATCCTCGAACTCAAGGTTCTCTCCAGAAAAGAGTTTGATGAAGAGTTGAAGGATGTCTTGAAGGAAGATGGTTGCCCTATGAAGAAGTCGGAGAAGCAATGGTTGGATGCTGTGGAACAGATTAGGCGATATGCCGATGCTCCGAGGGTTGAGTCTCTTCGCCAGGGCACAACGCTTCATAAGATTATCATGCAGTTCAAGGGCTGGGAGTTGGCAAGGATAGAGGAAATAGAGTAAAAGATAGGGTTTATAACTCTATCTTTTATCATAAAATGCCCATTTATAACTCTATCTTTTATCACAAAACACCCATTTATATCTCTATCTTTTAACAAAGTTAACACAAAATAATTGCTTATCTCGCTAATAATCAGTATTTTTGCGCATAATCTTTTAAAGGATCAAAAAACTAAGAATATGGCTAGAGCAACAGGTTCAATCAATTATTTGGAGCATCGCACGCCCTTGAAGGACGAAAGCGGTAAGTATCAGATACATCCGATGTTCGTGAAACAGGATGTCGTTGACAGGGAGAAGATGGAGAAGCGTGTTCGCGATCATTGTGCGATGAACGTTTCGTCCTTTATCTCCGCATTGGAAACGCTGGAGGATGAGACGCTTTATGCCCTGGCGGATGGCAACGAGGTGAGGGTAGGCGATATGTTTATCGTCAAGCCTAAGCTGGGGATGGTGAAGCATAAGGACAAGAATGGAATCGAATGGAAAAGGACCTATCATGAGGGGGATCTGATTCCAGCCAATGAGGTGGATATCTGCGGCTTGGAAATTCAGCCCACGAAGGAGTTTCTGGAGAGGCTGAAGCGCCACTCTAATGGTTGCAGCCGACAGTATTGGAGTGTGAAATCTACTCCAAAAGAGGCGGATAAGGAGTTTGCTGATATTGTAGAGATTTGTCAGCAGCAGGGTTATATCACGGTGAAGGATATGATTCGTGAATTCGGTGTCACCCGCTATCACGCCAATAAGGTGTTGAATGACCTCTGTGAGGAACCGGCTGCCAGAATGTATGCTACCAAGGAAGGTCCAATAACGCTCTATCGTTTGTGGAAGAAGGAGTAACTAAGACGTAGTTGTTGAAACGGCTCTTTAGGTTGACGGAATCGGTTCCTTAACTTGAATGAAGTGTCTCTTCTCGTTGAATTAATCGTTTCCTTAACTTGAATGAAGCGTCTCTTCTCGTTGAAGGATGCGTATCCGAGAGTTAAAAGAAGCGTTTCCAGGAGTCAGAACAAGCGTCTTTTAGAGTACAAGCATATACCTTCTCAGACATTGCCACTAGGCTCAGTAGCTCTGCCGAGCCTAGTCAGCAGGTCTGCTGACTGCAGTCAGCACCTCTGCTGAGCCTAGTGACAACACTTTTTAGTCGTACAGCTATAACCTGTTTAGTTGTACAACAGTATACCCTTTAGTCGTACAACTATAACCTCTTTAGTCGTACAGCAATAACCTCTTTAGTTGTACAATCGTAAAATGATGATACTTCTATGAGATATATTGGGTGCTCTCATTCAATCCAAACATACAGCATCTTCCTTTTATAACGTTCGTTTGCTTTTGTTCTATTTCAACAAACGAAATGAGGAAAAGCAGCTTCTCCTAATTCTGGCTCATATTCAAAACCTTCGTAACTGAAGCCTGCCAGTTCCTCTGGAGTAAGAAGCTGATTATTCAAGATATATCTCACCATGGCTCCACGGCAAGATTTAGCCCATACAGCCTGCATCTTCAATCTGCCGTCTTTCTGGCGGACATAAAAGAGTGGCTGAATGACCTTTATCTCTTTACATACTCTCTTCCAATCAAACAGATGTTCATATTCCTCTGTAGAAAGATGGATGAGTATACCATCGTCAGCTTTCACACTATCGATGAGAACATCTGTCAGTTTGTCTTTCCAGAACTGATTGATAGGCTTGTCGTTTGTTGCTTCGAGCGATACGCAATGCTCCATACGATAAGGTACAATGCCATCCAACGGTCGAAGCAATCCATAAAGGAAGCAGGTAATCCAGAGATGTTTCTGGGCATACTCTAACGACTCCTCGCTCAAAGAACTGGCACGCAAATGTTTGTATGCCTGACCATTGTAAGCCAGGATAGCAGGCATCTTCTCTGCAGCCATAAAATCATGATATCGCTTCCAGTTCGTCATAGCAATCTTGCTGCTGCAATCAAGTTGCTTAGCCAATTCCTCTACATTCATCATTGCCATTTCTTTGGCCAAGTCATTGGCAACTGATTGGAATAGTGGCACGGAGATAGGCTTCCTGTCTGCCTTCTCAAACATGATTTTGGCATTTGCCAATAATATCTGCATAATAATCAATCTTTTGAATTGTACTTGCAAAGATAAGAAAAAATCAATATACAATGCTAAATAGCCAAGAAAAATCCCATAAAATTAAAATTTTTTATAAAACGAGCATTATATAGTACTTTTTCTTGTGTAATCTATAAATATTTGTTACCTTTGCGTGAAAAGAACAATATAATACACTACTTAGTATGGCGGTTAAATATGAGATTCGTCAAACAGTTTTCTCATACCTCTTTTACCTGTATGATTTATGAACAAAAAATATCAGTTTAAGACAATGAAGCAAGTAAACATTCAATATTACAATTCGCCTTGCGGAGAAATCATCTTGGCATCGATGGGTGACGAACTGTGCCTTTGTGATTGGAATGAAATGCCATGTGCAGAGCGCAATAAGCATCGGCTTTTGCGGTATATGAAGGCTGATTTCAAGATAGAAACATCCCCAATCCTGGATCAGACCAAAAAGCAATTGGATGAATATTTTGCCGGTAACCGCAAGATATTTGATATTCCGTTGCATCCTGTAGGAACTGATTTTCAGAAAAAAGTATGGCATGCATTGCTCGAAATACCCTATGGAGAGACAAGAAGCTATAAGGAAATAGCTATAAGTATAGGCAAACCTAACGGCATCAGAGCCGTGGCAAGTGCCATCGGAGCTAATGGCATCAGCATTTTCGTTCCCTGCCATCGAGTTATCGGAAGCAATCATTCCCTTACAGGTTTTGCCGGAGGATTGGACGCAAAGAGAAAGCTATTGGAGCTTGAAGCTGAATAAAACCAACATAAAATGGTGATTTATTATTAATTTAAATATCCGTAAAAACAAATTTTGATTAATTAATAGTTGTTTCTCTTACATTCTTAGTAAATATCATTACCTTTGCACCATGAAAACATTATTAGACGTTCATACACATACAATAGCATCAGGTCATGCCTTCAGCAGTTTGCAGGAAATGACCTTGACAGCAAAGGAGAAAGGGTTGGATATCTTGGGAATCACAGAGCACGGTCCCAATATCCCGGGTACCTGTGATCCTATCTATTTCAGAAACCTTCATTGTGTTCCACGCCAGCTCTATGGAATCAAACTGATGCTTGGAGCAGAACTCAACATCCTCAATACGAAGGGAGATATCGATCTCGACGAGGATTACTGGCGTATGCTGGATATCCGAATAGCAGGCATCCATAGCCTTTGCTGGCAGGGAGGAAGTAAGGAGGAGAATACGCAGGGTGTCATCAATGCCATGCGCAATCCCTTCGTGCAGATTATCTCTCATCCCGGCGATGGTACGGCAGAACTGGATTTCGAGGAACTCATGAAAGTTTCCAGGGAGACGCATACCTTGCTTGAAATCAACAACCATTCCATGGCTCCCATCCGCCACAAGACTGTGGCTGCTCCCAATAATCTGGAACTGCTGGAACTTGCCAAGAAGTATGAAACTCCAGTCATCTTCGGAAGTGATGCCCACTTCTCTGCGATGATTGCCGACTACAGCAACATTATGCCACTGGTAGAAAAAGCAGAGTTCCCGGATGAGCTGGTTCTCAACTATCAGCCAGAGAAATTCATGGCTTACCTCAAGCCAACCCCTGAAAAATAGGAAAATTTAGTTTCACATTTCAATTTACACGACTATGATTATAGAAGAAATCATCAAGTATAATGAAAACTTCGTAGCCAGTAAGGCTTACGAAAAGTATCTTACGAGTAAATATCCAGACAAGAAACTTGCCATTCTTTCCTGTATGGACACCCGCCTCACTGAGCTTCTGCCAGCAGCTTTAGGCCTGAAGAACGGAGATGCCAAGCTCATCAAGAACGCCGGTGGACTGGTTATCAGCCCTTTCGACTCAGCCATGCGTAGTCTCCTTGTAGCCATCTACGAATTGGGTGTAGAGGAAATCATGGTCATCGCCCACTCCAACTGCGGTGCATGCCACATGAACGGACAGCAGATGAAGAAATTGATGCTCAAACGTGGCATCCATCAGAATGTTATCGATACCATCGGGCTTTGCGGCATCGACCTCGACCATTGGCTGGAGGGATTCCACGACACAGAGGATTCTGTAAGGAATACCATCAATACGATCCGTACACACCCTCTCGTACCAAAAGACGTCAATCTTCATGGTTATATCATTGACTCACAGACGGGCAAACTGACAGAAGTGAAATAGAATAAAGGTATTATTTTAATTAAAACACATAACAGCAGTTTGTTGTACTTTCACCTTCCCTCTATGATGCTCTTTCCAAGAAAGTAACTTTCGTTACAGCCCCCACATATCATTCAGCATACTGATAGCTGATTCCGAGCGGAATACATGGTCGCGGAAGGTGATGATGCCTTCGGGAGCAAGGTGGGCTTCGAAGGAATTCACCAGGAAATCAGCTTCGAGCAGAATGCGGTGGTCGAGGCTGGTAACATCTTGATAAGTATGATGATGGGCAATGAGCCAGCAGATTCTTTCTATCTGTGCGGCTGTGAATCCATCTACTTCTGATAGTACTTTTCTTGCCTCGTCAGGACCCAGTTCTTCCTGGTGCTTGCCATCGCAGTTGCCGTATCTGGCTTCTGAAACGTGAATGCCTACATCGTGAAGAATGGCTGCTGCTTCGAGCACGAAGAGGTCTTCTCCGGTCATTCCCTCTGCTATCGCAATCATACGGGCAAAGTCGTGTACCTTTACGAAATGCTGGATGCGAGGCGCATCGCCACCATCGTACTTAATCATCGCCCTCATCAGTTGGGCGAGTATCAATTCCTTGTTTGTCATCATTTTATGTTTTTTTTAATCAATATTTATATCTGCTTAAGATGTTAATCGAAGAGTTTCTTCCAAATCCACAATACCGCTATGGCGCCAATGACGCAGAAGACGAAGTTGGTAAGATAACCCTTGCCAAACAATTCTATGTTCAGCAGATTGCTGATGATGGCGCCGGCATAACTGCCCACAATACCTATGAATAGGTTCATACAACATCCTTTGCCTTCGCCGCTCATGATGCGGTTGGCAATATAGCCAATGAAAATTCCAGTAAGGATTGGCCACGCTGTGAAATCTGCAATGTGTTCTAACATACTCTTTTTCCCACTTCGTTCGTTTTGTTCTTTATTGATGAATATAATCCAGAATCTGCTCTGCATGAATCTTGGTCTTAATCTCTTTAGGAGTGAAGATCTTCTCAATGACGCCTTCTTCGTTGACAAGATAGGTGGTGCGGAGGATGCCGATGGACTTTCTGCCGCAGGTTACCTTCTCGCCCCAGCAGCCGAGTTCCTGCAAAAGGGTGGTCTCGGTATCGGCAATAAGAGGGAACTGCAAACCCTTGGTTTCGGCAAACTTCTTCTGCAGCGCCTGCTTGTCCTTGCTCACGCCGATAATCTCATAACCGGCTGCTGCCAGTTCCTCCTTATGTGCCTGCAGGGAGCAGGCTTCGGCAGTGCATCCGCTGGTGTTAGCCTTCGGATAACTGTAGAGCACAATCTTGCGACCACGGTAGTCGCTTGCCTTTATCTCACGTCCGTCCTGGTCAATGCCAAGAATCTCTGGTATTTTATCTCCTACATTCATAATTCTATATTTATTTATTATACGTCTTGTTATGATGCAAAGATAATAAAAATAATGCGAACCGATGTGATTCTTATGATTTTTAACACAAATAATCGTTGTTTATCTTTCTACCTGGAAGTTTAAACGAATCTTTCTTTTGGATAAAAAAAAGAAAAATATAGGGAGGATATTTGGTAATATGCTGATATTTACTTACTTTTGTGTGATGAACGTTCATGGTATGAAACAGGGAGCGTGATACTAAACAGGTAAAAAAGGAAGAAAATGAAGAAGATATTTTTGTTTATATTATTCTGTCTTTCCGTATGCAGCATGTCGGCTTACGACTTTCTGCGAGCTGTGAAAGATGAGATTCCGGGAGGTTACAACTTCTGGGTTTATACGCCGGTAGATTATTTTTATTCGCAAGAACAGACACCGGTCATCATCTTTCTGCATGGTGCCAGTCTTTGCGGCAAGAATCTGAATAAGGTGAGAAGATACGGACCGCTTGATGCCATCGTCAAGGGGCGCGATATCGATGCGCTGACCATCGTTCCGCAGAATCCGGGAGGAGCCTGGAATCCGAAGAAAATCATGGATATGCTCGACTGGGTGAAAAAGAATTACCCATGCGATTCTAATAGGGTTTATGTCTTGGGTATGAGTTTGGGCGGTTATGGCACCATGGATGTCTGTGCTACTTATCCCGATAGGATAGCTGCCGGCATGGCGCTGTGTGGCGGCTGTTCGTATAAGGATGTGAGTGGATTGGGCAATTTGCCTTTCTGGATTATCCATGGCACAGCAGATAGGGCAGTACCGGTCAAGCAATCGAAGGTTGTGGTTGATAAACTTGTGAAGGATGGCAAGGATACCCGATTGATATACGACTGGTGGAAGGGTGCCAATCACGGTACCCCTGCCCGCGTGTTTTATCTGAAGAAAACCTATCAGTGGCTCTTCTCTCACAGCCTTTCAGATAAGGACAGACCCGTGAACCGCAACATAAGTATTACGATGAGTGATCTGGGCAGAGCATATGGTGATGTGAACAGAAATGCCCCTCAGCCTGAACTCATCGATGGTCCGAGTGTGATCAAGCAAGAGGGAAATGAATATTAAGGAATCAGGTGAACAGTTCTGCTACCTTCTCCAGCCAATTCTTATCAATATCATCGAAGGTGCTGAGGTGTTCGCTGTCAATATCCAGTACGGCAAAAAAAATGAAAAACTGTCATTTTCATAGAAATATTTCTATCCTTTCAATCTTTTTTCGTACTTTTGCACCATCAATTAAAATAAAGAAAATCCAGTTTTTTAAATGAAGTAAGAAAATGGCTGATAAAGATATGAAATGGAAGACGCTCTCGCAGAAGTATCTGATAGAGAAGCCTTGGCTCACGGCACGAGTGGATAAGGTGGAATTGCCTACGGGAGCCATTATCGATGAATATTACGTGCTGGAATATCCCGATTGGGTGAACACCATTGCCATCACGAAGGACGGAATGTTCGTATTTGTGCGCCAGTATCGCTATGCGATAGGTAAGACGGTGAATGAACTCTGCGCAGGAGTGATAGAGAAGGGCGAGGACCCGATGGCGGCTGCCAAGCGAGAGCTGATGGAAGAGACTGGATTCGGAGGCGGAAACTGGCAGAAGTGGATGACGATTTCGGCTAATCCGAGCACTCATACCAATCTTACCCATTGCTATCTGGCTACGGATGTGGAGCGCATGGATGTTCAGCATCTAGACCAGGCTGAGGATATCGAGATTCGCCTCTTCTCAAGAGAAGAAGTGATGGAAATGCTGGAGAAGGGAGAAATCTGGCAAAGCCTGATGGCGGCTCCGCTATGGAAGTATTTTGCGAAAGCAAAGTAAGCTGCAGGGCTTCATTCATAAAAGCCAAGTAAACAGCAGACAATAGACTGTAAGCAATAGATATTAAACAATAAACATTATAAAGATGGTAATAGATTTCGAAAAGATTGCTGAGGCTCATTTGGAGGGCTTCAAGGGTGGACAGGGTAAACTCGACACCCGTAACTATGTGGATGACAAGGTGAAGATTATGTATTCTACCTTGCGTCCGGGTGCATCAACTGGTCTTCATACTCACGAGGGCAACTGCGAGATTATCTATGTGGTAAGCGGCACTGCTACTTTCCATTATGATGATACCGTGGAGGAGGTTCGACAGGGACAGGTGCATTATTGCCCTATGAACCATGCTCATTATATGGAGAACCTCACCGACCATGATCTGGTGTATCTCGCCATTGTGCCTGAGCATCATTAATATCCCTGAAGTATCAGGGAAAACCATATCATATTCCTCCTGAGGAAAATGTAAAAAGAAAGTCCAACTCGGATGTCTCTCTCTGAAAGGCTCCAAGCTGGACTTTCGTCATTTTTATCTCTTTCTCTTGTATTGCTATGCTAATCTGTGTTTATCTAAAAGTCAGCTGCGGATTAGAGTTTCTCGCAGAACTCGATTTTCTCCTTGTTAGGACCCTCGATGGTGAAGAACTTTACACCATTCTCCCAGAAAGGAAGACCATTTACCTGCTGATCCAACATTTTGAATGTTCCGGCTTCCTTCACAACCTGGAAGAGATCGTCTATGTTCTTTACATCGATGGCGATGTGGTCAACGGCTCCATATTCCATCTTAGCCTGATGGTTCTGATAGGTCTCGATGATGAGATTGTGGAGCTGGAGGAAGGCTACTTCCTCGGTGCCGTTTACTGTGCGGAGGGCAGTCTCGAAGCCCAGGGCATGATAAAACTCAATGGTCTTGTTGATGTCGTTGGTAGGAATGCCGATGTGCTGCACGCCTGTTGTAAAATCTTTAATCTTCATAATGAATTTGTGTTTAGATGATTGTTATGATAAAACTTTCTGTGTTTTTTGAAGATTTAGAAGCGGATGATTTCTGCTCCAATCTGGAAATAACTCTGGTTGCTCTGCGGATTCCACATGCCCTTGGCGTAAACCGGAATGGTGTAGTTGCCGAGCTTGAGGTCGTGGGTGGCTTGCAGCGATACGTGAACGATGCCTGCCGTGGTTCCGAAGAAGTGGGCATCCTCGCCAGCTCTGTTCAGGGCGAAGGCTCCACCTACTCCTGCATCAACCTTCCAGCCATCCTTCTGGTAGATAGGGTATTCCGCATAGGCGAAGGTGGAATATTTCTGCTCGGTATTGTCGCTGTTGCGGTCGCGTCCGAATACTACCGTTGACCAGCTTAGGAGCAGTGGAAACTTCTCGTCCTGGAACCGGTAACTCAATGTAGCATCGAGGAATCGGCCGGTGGTATGGGCAGAATAGTTCCAGTATTCCTTATTATTATAGGTGGCACCAGGGGAGAAGTTGTAGGTGTCCCACAGGGCGAATCCCCAACCGCCAGCCTTCAGATTCAGATAATGGTTAAACTCCTTGTAGGAGCCTTCCGAGTTGCAGCCTCCCCAAAGTCCCACGGTAACGTGGTCGTTGACCATCGTATAGCTCAGGTCGGTGAGGAGGACGATGCCGTCGGAAACTTCCATGCCACGCCACAGATGATTGTTCTGCACGTTGGCTTTCAGATGGAGCTGTGCCTGGGCGTTTCCCAGGCAAGCAGCCATCATCAAAACAATAACTACAATTCTTTTCATGGTTTTACTACAAAATAAACTAATAAACCTAATTAACTATGAACCTTATAAACGTTAACTAATTACTTAAACCATATATTACTGATAATTATAATTTGCATATAATTTGGGCAAATAAGGGCTTATCTTGTAAATTCCTTTGGCAAGATCGGCATGGCTCCGTTCTGTGTACAGACGAATGCCGAAACCTTTACTGCCAATTCATGAGCTTCCTTTACGCTCTTACCCTTCAAGATGCTTGCCACGAATGCGCCTGTGAATGAATCACCGGCACCCACTGTGTCTGCCACTTCTACCTTCGGTGTCTCTATAAACGAAACTTCGCCAGGGGTGAATACGTAGCTGCCGTTTACACCGCAGGTAAGGATGAGCATCTTCAGATTGTACTTGCCCAAGAGGAGCCAGCATTTGTTCTCCAGGTCGATGCCCGGATAGCCGAAGATGCGGCTTACGGTAATCAATTCCTCATCATTGATCTTGAGGATGTTGCATCGCTTGATGCTCTCGGTGATAATTTCCTTATTATAGAATCCCTGACGGAGATTGATGTCGAAGATTTTGAGGATTCCTTCTTCCTTTGGCATGTTATCGAGGAAGCGGTAGATGGTGTTACGGGAAACCTCGTTGCGTTGAGCTAGCGAACCGAAGCAGGCTGCGGTGCAATTCTTTGCCAACTTCTCCAGGGCTGACGTGTAGGGGATGTTGTCCCAGGCTGCTCCCTCTTTGATGTCGTAACAAGGAATGCCGTTGGCATCGAGCGAAACCTGAACGGTGCCTGTAGGGTAGGCTACCTTGTCTATCTGATAGTTGAGATGGTGATCGTTGAGTTCCTTCTCCAGCTCCTTGCCCAGCTCATCATCGCCCATTGCACTAACTGCACAGCTCTCGAGTCCGAACTGCGAAACGTGGTAAGCAAAGTTGGCTGGAGCACCACCTAGCTTCTTTCCTTCTGGAAGCACATCGAAGAGTGCCTCACCGATACCTATTACTGATTGTTTCTTTTCCATTGTCATTTTTACTTTAAGAATGTTAGAGATGTTACTTGATTTCTGTTGCAAAGGTAGCATTTTTCAGCTACCTTCGCAAAGAAAAATCATCTAAACTTTCTGCAAACGTTCCCGCAATCGTTTCCAATTTCTGCAATCGTTTGCAGTATATTTCTTCTCTTCTATCTCTTTACTTCTTCTCTCCAGGTTTCTGTTCGAAATCGATGAGAACCTTCATGCTTGTTTCGCGATGAGCGTCGATAAACTTGTAGGCATCATCGTATTCTTCGAAGGCAAAACGGTTGCTTACGAGTGGCTTGAGGTTGACGATGCCCTTGCTTACGTAATCGATGGCTGTGAGATAATCTTCGTGGCGATACATCATTGAACCGATGAGTCTCAACTCATGTTCGCCCAGATAGAACATGCTGAGGGCTGGGTCCTTGGCAAAGACTGCCACAACCACGATGTCGCTACCTTTCTCGATGGTCTCCATCAGCGAACGGATGGAAACTTCTACACCTGCTACCTCGAAACCTACCTGATAGCCTTCCTCACCGAAGAGTTCCTGGGCTGCCTCCTTCAAGGTCTTCTTGGTGATGTTGAGGGTGTGCTTGATGCCGCATTCGCGAGCCTTAGCCAGGCGAAGGTCGCTTACATCGGTAATGAGTACATTCTTGGCGCCACGGGCAATGCAGAACTGGGCTATGAGGTTGCCGATGGTTCCTGCACCGCTCACTACTACATTCTTACCCTTTACGTCGGTGCGGTTGCTGGCATGGGCACCAACGGCTGAAGGCTCAATCATGGCACCATAGTCAAGGCTCATGCCTTCCGGCAACTTAGCCACGCGGTCGTCATCTACAACAAAGAAATCCTGTGCAGCACCGTCTGCCTGGAAAGCCTGAACACGCAGGTGCTCACAAACATTATACTGTCCGCGCTTGCAAGGGTTGCACTTGCCGCAAACCAACTGTGGGCGAGCGGTGATATGGTCGCCAGGCTTGCAGACGGTAACTTCGCTGCCTACAGCCATAACCACTCCTGAGTACTCATGTCCCTGAACCACTGGGTAGAAGGTGGCTGGGTGAAGACCGTGGTAAGAGTGAATCTCGCTACCGCAGATGCCGATGCGCTTGATGTTGACGAGAACCTGATGAGCAGTTAAGTCTGCTGCCTTTGGTTCTGCTACTTCCTTGAATTCGATATGCTTTGGTTCTACCAATATTGCCTGTCTCATAATTATAATGTTTTGAAATTGTTATTGTTATGTTGGTGGGATAAAAGATCCCGGTTTATCTTTATTTCTTTTTGTTTTCCAAATCTTCCATAATCTGCTTGTATTGCTTCTTGTTGAGCTTGTAGAAGCAGAGGCATCCTGCGGTGATAATCCACAATACTCCAGGAATGGTGCTGAAGGCGTGGTGCATGATGCTTAATACTTCTGGATTCTGCATGGCGTTGCTTACGTATCCTGCATTGCCCAGAGCAATGGCGAGAAGCGATGTGCCGAGTGCCATTCCTATCTTGTTGCCCAGCGAGATGAAGGCGTATTGGAATCCGTCGTTTCTGATGCCCGTCTTCCACTCGCCATACTCCACACAGTCGGGGATGATGGCATAGATGGCTGTATTGAAGCCTGAGAAGAAGAACCACGACAAAGCTGAGAACAGATAGAACATGATGGCGCTGCCGTTAGGGCTGAAGAAGTACAGACCTATCATCGTAATACCGGTGAGGAAAGCGAAGATGGCTGCCGTGAAACCCTTGTTGCCCGTTTTTCTGAATACCAGAGGGAAGCAGGCTGCACCTATGATGCTTGGCACGATGATAGCCATGGAATAGTAGGAGAAGAGCGTTGCCGAACCTTCTACATAAGTAAAATAGTAGAGCATGTCGGCGTTGCGTCCGTAATGGATGAAACCGAAGAGCAACTGTCCTAAGAGGGCGAGCAGATAGGGCTTGTTCTTCATCACGGAGCGAAGCTGCACCTTTAGAGGGAGCTTCTGTCCCACAGGAACTTCTACCACTTCCTTGGTCTTGTGGAAGCAGAACAGATGGCAGGCAGCGAAGATGATGCCGTAGAGTACAGCCACAGCCAGATAACCATATTTGGTATCGCCTGCGCCAAACCAGCTGATGAGCGGAACGGTTACGATGTTGATTACTCCGATGGCCATCATGGCGCTCACCGAACGGCTGGTGTTGAGCTTGGCTCTCTCATCAATGTCTTGTGTCATGGCTCCGCAGAGTGTGCCGTAAGGCAGGTTCACGCAGGTATATCCCAACACCAGGATGCAGTAGGTTACTGCCATATAGATAATCTTGGCGGTCTGGCTCCATTCCGGATGGGCCCAGAAAGTGAGTATCAGTACCAGTGCCGTGATAGGAGCTCCGAAGAGCAGCCATGGGCGGAATCGTCCCCATCGGGTGTGGGTCTTATCGGTAAGTGTGCCGATGATGGGGTCGTTGATGGCATCCCAGAATCGGGAAACAAGCATCAGGGTTGCTACGGCACTCATGCTGATTCCGAACACATCGGTATAGAATATCATAAGGAAGTTGCCCACGAACATCCAACTGAAGTTGCAGCCCACATCGCCCATGCCATAGGCGAGCTTACTGATGAAGGGAACCTTTCCCTGCGAATTGTTCTCTAGCGAATTGTTCGCTTGAAATTTAGAATCTTGTTCCATATTCTTTTTTCTTAGGTTTGATTGTGATACTTAATGTTGTTTATTCTTTGTTTTGCGAAGGAATGGAGCGATTAGAAAAATCGTTTTTCCTTTTCACGCTGCAAAGATAGAACGATTTTGCTGGAAAATCAAGAAAAAAAACGACTCTTTTTTCGCAACCGTTCCCGCAACCGTTCCCATTTTTCGCAACCGTTCCCAAAAAGATTTCTCTGTTTTTTGTTGTTGCTTTCATGGAAAATAAGTATCTTTGCAGGCACATTCAACAAGAAAGAAAAAGAGATATGGCAAAATATGTAACCATTATGGATATTGCAAGGGAACTGGGGATTTCCAAGTCCACCGTTTCCCGTGCTCTTTCGGGAGATACGGGTAATGTGAAGGCGGAAACCTTGCAGAAGATATTGGCGACTGCCGAGCGGATGGGCTATCATCGCAACGAACTGGCTGTGAACTTTCGCCAGCAGAGTACTCACAACATCGGCATCATCATCCCCGAAATCGTTACAACGTTCTATATGACCTTTATCAATGATGCTCAAGCCATCCTGCGCAAGCAGGGATATAAGGTGATGATTGCCATCTCTAACGAGAATCCTGAGCAGGAGAGAGAGAATATTCTGATGATGGAGCAACTGCGTGTGGATGGCATCCTGATGAGTGCATGCGATAAGGAGCATAATGTGGACCTATATAATAAGGTGATAGAAAGGGGCATTCCCATCGTGTTTTTCGATAGAACGGTGGAGAAGGTAAAGGCTTCACAGGTGCACATGGACGATTATATCATGTCGTTTTTCATGGTGGAGGCTTTGTTGCGCAAGGGGTATAAGCATATTATTCATATTCCGGGACCTGCTTATATCCGAAACAGCTATGAACGATTGAGGGGCTATCGGGATGCGCTGGAAAAGTTTCACATAGAGTATCAGGCGCAAGATGTCTTGTCGCCAGCCTTGTCGGCTGAAGAGGGTAGTTGGGTGATGGATCGTTTCTTGGAGAAGAATGTGCCCTTTGATGCGGTCTTTGGCTTTACGGAGACTGCTGTGTTGGGAGCCAAGAGTGCTATCCAGAAGCGTGGCTTGCGCATTCCGGAGGATGTGGCGCTCTGCTGCATGTCGGGTACAGCCTTGGCTACCTTGGTTCATCCTCAGTTGACGGTAGTGGAGCAGCCTATTGAGAAAATGGCGCAGGAAAGTTGCCGACTGCTGCTGGAGCATATTGCCGATGGTTATAGAAGGATAGAGGAAATAGCATTGAGAGGTGAAACCGTGATAAGGGAATCTACTTAATAAAGGTATCGACTTCTGGAATCTGCATAAAAGAAACGGGTGTATCATCTATATTATTGAATGATACACCCGTTTCCTATCTCGTTATCTTAAGCATTTAAACTTAATCTGTCTCCTTATCCTAAGCTTCCTCTTCCTCTTCTTCATTCTCCAGCAAGTCGGTGCCGAGATGAGTGGTCTGTTCACGCTTCAATCGATCGCGCACCTCCTTAGGCTTGGTGGCGTAGGTAATCATTCGGATAGAATCGTTATAGCTTACGTACTTCCAGAGCCAGTTGAGCATTACCATCATCTTGTTCTTTACGCCAAGGATAGAACGGAGGTGAACTACCAGCCACAATACCCAGGCAAAGAAGCCCTGGCTGTGGAACTTGCCAAGTTCTACCACTGCCTTGTTTCTTCCGATGGTAGCCATAGAACCCAGGTTCTTGTAGCGGAAAGGCTTGAGCTGGGAATCAGTGGCTCCCTCGGCAATCTTCTGGATATTCTTAGCCAGGAGTGCTGCCTGCTGAATGGCTACCTGCGCCAACTGTGGATGACCGCCAGGATAAACTGGGTCTGTGGTCTGGATACACTGGTCGCCGATAGCGAAGAGACCGTCCATGCCAGGGATGCGGTTGAATTCATCTACTACGATTCGGAAACCACGGCCCAGATGGTCGCCATCGATACCTGTGATAGGCTGTGCCTTTACACCGGATACCCAGAGGAAGGTGCGGGTAGGAATCTCCTGACCATCCTTCATCAGAACCTTGTGGTCCTTGTAGTCGGTTACCATTTTGCCAAACTGTACATCCACACCCATACTGGTAAGGAATTCGTATGCTTTCTTAGAAGAGTCCTGTGACATTCCGGCGAGCAGTCTGTCGCCAGCTTCCAGGAGATAGATGTGCATCAGAGATGAGTCCATATCAGGATAATCATAAGGAATCACGTAGCGCTTCATTTCTGAGAGGGCTCCGGCAATCTCCACACCTGTGGCACCACCGCCCACAATGACCACGTTCAGGAGTTCCTGGCGCTCCTCTTCTGTGGCACAGGTCAATGCACGCTCCAGGTTACTCAGCACAGCGTTGCGCAATCCCATTGCCTCTGAAACGGTCTTCATCGGAATCGCCCACTTCTCGATGTTGGCATTGCCATAGAAATTGGTAGTGGTTCCTGCTGCGAACACCAGGTAATCGTACTCAATCTTACCGATGGAAGTCTGCAGAATCTTCTTGTCTGGGAATACGGCTCTCGCTTCTGCCATGCGGAAGTAGAAGTTCTTGCGCTTGCGGAAAATCTGGCGGAAAGGGAAGGAGATGGAACTTGGGTCGATACCTGCCGAAGCTATCTGATAGATAAGCGGAGGGAACTGATGGAAATTGTTCTTATCGATCAACACCACCTGCAGGTTTGAATTGCAGAGGTCTTCTGCCAAACGAAGACCACCGAGTCCGCCACCTACGATAACTACTCTCTTCAACTGATTTCTCTTGATATTAATGCTCATAACTACTGCTGTTTTTACATATTAATTACATATATTTGCTGAAAATTCTGTTCTCTATAAGGCGTAATGCCTGGTTCTTGCTGAAAATTCGACTGCAAAGGTACAACTTTTTGATGATGTGGCAAAGGAAGATGAGTAGAAAAAGATGAATTATTCTGCAATTTGATGAATCACATAGGTAACCACGCCCCAAATCATGAATCGGTTGGTTTCATCTACCCGGATAGGAGAGAAGTTCTTGTTCCATGGAATGAGCCAGCCGAAGGTGCCGCTCTCATCCATCTTGAACTGCTTGATGGTGAATTCGCCATCTACGAAGGCGATGACGAAATTGCCGTTTGAGGGTTCTATCTGCCGGTCAACTACAGCGAGATCACCGTCCAGAATGCCTGCATCCTGCATGCTGTCGCCAGATATGCGCACGTAGAAGGTGGCCTCACGATGGCGAACCAGAATATCGTTGAGGTCTATCTCTCCCTCCATATAGTCTTGTGCCGGCGAAGGGAAGCCTGCTTTTACGCTTTGCTCTGCCAGCGGAATAGGCGTCTTGGCTCCGAATTCCGCAGGGTGAAATGTCAGTTTTATCTTGTTATCGTTATTCTTATTCATCTTGTATTTCTTAATTTATGGAGCTCATTTTTAAAATGGGCTTATTCTGTTTTAGAATGGGCTTATTCTGCCTCTCATTGAGTATTTACTTTCAGAATATCATGGATGTTCGTGGTAAACTGCTTCGACATGTACTCGCGTTTCAGGTCGAATCGGCAGTCTGTTCCTTGTATGGCCTGGCGTATGGTGCCATAACCATTCTTCCGGTTGATGGCGTCGATAGCCTCCATCAGCTTTTTTTGCTTGCTTCGGTCGATGGGGTCGAAGAGGTCTTGCTGGCGAGGATGGTCGGGTGAGATTTGCCACAGGATAACGCCAGCTTTCTTGAAGTGACACGACATGTCGGGGCGATCGGGCCTGCTGTCTGCCATCGGTTTCGGGTATTTAGCCCGGAGAATGCTGAGGGCAGCACCTACTATTTCTTCCTGTGCATTAGTGGCGATGGGCAGGGTAAGGGAATCGTGGATGGTGTATTCAGGCACATGCTCGTTAAAACGGGAAGTCCATGCGAACACTGTGATGCCCTGACATACGCTACCTTGTCTCCTTAATTTTTCTGTACAACGTACAGCGAAATTAGCCACGGCTTCTTCTATCACATTTTTGTCGGTAATGCCCTCGTTGGCAAAACTCCTGCTGGTGCAGATGCTCTTCTTCTGTGGCAATTCCTCGATGCTGATGCAGCTTTCGCCATTCAGTTCTTTCCATGTTCTTAGGGTGGTGATATTGAAATGGCTGCGGACCCAACTTTCTTTCTTGTCGGCAAACTGAGCGGCGGTCCTGATGCCCATATAATCGAGCTTTCGGGCTATCTGTCTGCCTATTCCCCATATATCTTCTATGGGGAAGAGAGACAGCGCCTTGTGTCTCCGTTCATCCGTGTCGATGAGGCAGCAGCCTTGGAAGCCCTTGTATTTCTTGGCGAATTTAGAGCCGATTTTCGCCAATGTCTTCGTTTCTGCAATGCCTACGGATATCGGGATTCCAACAGCCCGAAGTACATCTGCCGATATTTTGGAGCCATAGCGATGGAGCAGGCTATCGGGCTTTTCTGATGGCTCGTCTATTGTCATTTTATTGAACAAAGTAGGATGGTCTTCCGCATGCTCCCGAAAGAAAACTTTCGCAATTGATTCGTCTGCCTCGAAGAAACTCTCATCAATAGAGTATTGGTCGATGCGTGGGGAATAATGGGATAGCATCGACATCACGCGGTTGGAGAGCGAACCGTAGAGCGTATAGTTGCTGGAGAAGATAGCCACTCCTTCAGCCTCCAGTTTTTCCTTCACCTGATAGAACGGGTCGCCCATCTTATAGCCCAATGCCTTGGCTTCTTCAGAGCGTGCGATGACGCACCCGTCATTGTTGCTCAATACAACCACGGGCTTTCCTGTCAGGTCGGGGCGAAACACTCGCTCGCACGAACAGTAGAAGTTGTTGCAGTCTGCCAGTCCTATCATATCTTATCATTAACACCTCTTGTTATCACCAGAAATCCTGGTATGATGTGCAAAAATACAAAAAATAATCCGAAAAAGATAGTTTTTCATTCAAGTTTTTTGTCGTTTCGTAATTTATTCTTACCTTTGTGGTCATAAGCTGGTATTGAAACATCATAAAACTGAACGATATGAATGATAAGAATAACATGTTGGCATTGAGCCAGGAGCGTTTTTCGGCTCGCAAGTTTACTCCAGAGGCAGTTAGCCAGGAGGAACTGGACTATATCATGGAGTGTGTGCGACTGGCACCATCAGCAGTGAACAGGCAGCCTTGGCGCTGGCTCATTGTGCGCTCAGAAAAGGCGAAGAAGAAACTGCAGGATTGCTACGACCGCGAATGGTTCAAGACGGCTCCTATGTATATTATAGGTATGAAAAACGTGAATGAGAACTGGGTGCGCAGATATGATGAGAAACCGCATGGCGATATTGATGTGGCGATAGCGGCAGAGCATCTCTGTCTGGCTGCCACCGAAAAGGGACTGGGTACCTGCTGGGTCTGCAATTACGATACGGCGAAGATGCAGCAGTTCTTTCCGCGTGAGGGCTATGAGGCGGTGGTCGTCATCCCTGTAGGTCATATTGCCGAAGACTGTCCACGCGCTGAGAAAAAGCGTAAGGAGATGAGCGAAATCACGGAAGAAATCTAGATCTGAATATAAGAAGAAATCTAGTTCTGGTATAAAAACTGGTATAAAACGAAGCTGTATGGAAATGAACGAAGAATCCATCCTGGCATGGAATATCATAGAAAAGACAAGTGCCAACCTCTTCCTTACCGGAAAGGCGGGCACAGGTAAGACGACCTTTCTCAAGCGATTGAAAGAACAGTCGCCAAAACGAATGATTGTGCTTGCTCCTACGGGCATTGCAGCCATCAACGCCGGAGGAATGACCATCCATTCGTTCTTCCAGCTTCCCTTCTCGCCATACGTGCCGGGCACGACCTTTGGCAGCGGCGAACAGAAACGCTATCAGTTCAGCAAGCTCAAGCGCAATATCATCCGCAGTATCGACCTGCTCGTTATCGACGAAATCAGTATGGTGCGCAGCGATCTGCTCGATGCTGTAGATTCTGTGCTTCGCCAGTATCGCAAGCGCCACGATTTGCCTTTCGGTGGTGTGCAGCTCCTGATGATAGGCGATTTGCAGCAGCTGGCACCCGTGGTTACGCCACAGGAAGAGCATCTTTTAGGGCAGCATTATGATACTCCTTTCTTCTTCAGCAGCAACGCTCTGAAGCAGGTGGGTTATCTCACCATCGAACTTAAAAAGGTGTACAGGCAGCAGGATGAACAGTTTATCTCGCTGCTCAACCAGATTAGGGAGAACAAGGCTTCTGAAGCTACGCTGCAGGCTCTGAACCAGCGCTATATTCCAAATTTTGTACCACCTAAGGAGGGCAATTATATCCGGCTTACCACCCATAATGCACCTGCCCAGTATATCAACGAACAGCAGCTTGCTGCCTTGCCTGCGCAGTCATTTTCTTTTACAGCAGATATAGAGGGCGATTTCCCTGAAACATCTTATCCGGCCGATTTCAAGCTCACATTGAAGCCGGGAGCACAGGTGATGTTCATCAAGAACGACCCGCAGCACCGTTTTTATAATGGTATGATAGGCGAGGTAATAGGGGTTAGGACCGATGAAGACGGCAGCAAGATTACCGTTCGCAGTAAGGATTCGGACGAGGAGTTTGACCTGGAGAAAATGGAGTGGACCAATGCGAAATATACGCTGAACGAGAAAACCAAGGAGATAGAGGAGACGGTGGAAGGAAAATTCATGCAGTATCCTCTGCGTCTGGCGTGGGCAATAACTATCCACAAGAGTCAGGGACTTACTTTCGAACATGCCATCATCGATGCTTCTCATTCTTTTACCCATGGTCAGACCTATGTGGCGCTGAGCCGCTGCAAGACTTTGGAGGGTATGGTGCTCAGCGAACCGCTTTCTCGCGGAGCCATTATCAGCAGTCAGACGGTGGATGCATTCACCAGCCAGCTTGCTGCGCCTAGTCAGGAGCAAATCAGCAGTCTGGAGCTGCAATACATCATTTATTGCATCAGCGAACTCTTCGATTTTTATTCCATCAGAGCCAGCTATGAGCATCTGATGCGTTGCCTGGTAGAGTTTTTTAATGGTAAATATCCGCGCGTGGTAAGCGAGTATCAGAAGCTGCAGGTGGTGTTGAAGAGTCTGATAGCCGTGTCGGATAAATTCCGTGTGCAGTATACGGGTATGCTTGCCCGAAATCCTGATGTAAGACAGGATGAGCTGCAAGACCGTATTCATAAGGGAGCTATGTATTTTCTTGACAAAATCGGCATTCTGAGTGATTTAATCAGAAAGTCGAATCTTGATACAGACAACAAGGTGGCTAGGAAACAGTTTGAAGACCGCTTCTCTGTTTTCTCAGAGGATGTAAAATTAAAAGAACGGCTTTTGAAGTATGAATGTAGTGCAGAATTCACGGTAACAGATTATCTGAAAAAGAAGGCGCAGTTCTTGCTGTTGGATGCAGATGCCTCATCAGATAGCGGTTCGGGCAGAAAGTCAAGGAGACAGAAGAAACCGAATGAACCGAAGATGCCGAAAGTCGCTTCGAAGGAGGTAAGTTATGATTTCTATATGCAGGGAATGACGGTAGATCAGATTGCTGCTAAGCGGGGTTATACCAAAGGTACCATTATTGGTCATCTTACTCCTTATGTGAAAGAAGGAAAGATTGGACTGCGGGCGCTGATTTCAAGTGCCCATGAAAAGAAAATCCGTGATTTCATGAAGGCTCATCCTGAATTGGAGCATTTTAGCGAAATAAAGGAAGCTTTGGGAGCTGGTATTGAATATTACGAAATCAAACTGGTTCATGATTTGATGGAGGGGGAATAAAGCATTCTTTCACCATATTATAATAATAGCCGTAACTATATTTGCAGTAGTTACGGCTATTTTTTTTAAAAATATCTAGAGTTGGCTCACAGCCTCTTCCAGCTGCTGCAAAGCCTGTTTGATAATACTTCTTGGGGCAGCCACATTCAATCGCATGAATCCTTCTCCGCCAGGACCGAACATCTCTCCATCATTCAATGCCAGATGCGCCTTGTCGATGAATAGGTCGAGAAGTGCATCGTGAGAAAGATGCAGATCACGGCAGTTGAGCCATACGAGGAAGGAAGCCTGTGGACGCAACGGACGAATGCCCGGAATATGCTCGCGGCAGTAATCCTCTACGAATCGGATATTGTCCTCAATATAGGCAAGCATCTTCTTTCTCCATTCCTCACCCTTGCGGAAAGCGGCGATGGTGGCGATTGGAGCGAAGAGGGTTGGCTCATCCAGTTCGTTGGCACTCAGCCAAGGATAGAATTTCCTGCGAATTTCTTCGTTTGGAATAATGGCGTAGCTGCTCACAATTCCAGCTATATTGAAGGTCTTGGAAGGAGCCTGGAAGGTGATGCTGATGTTGCGTGCCTTGTCTGAAACCGAAGCAAACGGGATGTGCTTGTGTCCGAAGAGCGCCATATCCGCGTGAATCTCATCGCTGATAACGAGCAGATGGTGCTCATAGCAGAAGTCGGCAAGCTGCTGCAGAGTTTCCTTGCTCCAGGTAATACCGCCCGGATTATGGGGATTGCAGAGAATGAGAATCTTGCATTTCTCATCGCAAACCTTCTCGAGGTTTTCGAAATCCATCTCGTAATATCCGTCTTCCCTCATCTTCAGCGGATTGAAGACCACCTCTCTGCCATTACCCTCTGGGGTGAGGCGGAATGGGTGATAAACGGGAGGCTGGATGATGACTTTTTCGTCAGGCTGGGTGAAGACATTCACCACGAGTCCGATGCCTTTAACAATACCAGGAATGAATCTTATCCACTCTCGCTTCACATCCCACTGGTGGTGGTCGCGAACCCAGTCGATGATGCTAGGTAGGTAATCTTCCGGCTCCATCGTGTAGCCGAAAAGAGAGTGTTCCAGACGTGCCTTGAGGGCATCTGTAATGAAAGAAGGGGTCTCGAAATCCATATCAGCTACCCAGAGTGGCAGCAAATCATCTCGCCCCCAACGAGGCAACAGGGCGCCATGCTTCAGGTCGTCGCTGCCCGAACGGTCTATGACTTTATCGAAATTGTACATTTTACTTTGAACTTTGAACATTGAACTTTATGATTAGTCCTTTATAAACTATCAACCGCCTGCTTGATGTCTTCGAAGAGATCATCCACATCTTCCAAGCCGATGCTCAATCGGATTGTGGTGTCTTTCACGTCCATCGACTTGCGCATGCTCTCAGAGAATGCTCCGAAGATGGTGCTTGCCGGATGGATGGCGAGCGAACGGTTGTCGAAGAGGTTGGTAGCGCGATGGATGAGCTTCAGATTGTTCAGAAAACTGAAGCAGGCTTCCTTGCTCTCCAGGTCGATGCAGAGCATGGCTCCCGCAGTTTTTCCAAACTGGCGCTGCGCCAACTCGTGATAAGGATTATCCTCCAGACCAACATAGTTTACATATTTTATCTGAGGCAGAGAGCGCAGTTTCTTGGCAAGCTCCAGGGCATTGCTGCTCTGCACACGATAGCGAGCATCGAGCGTTTCAAGTCCGATGGTTTGCATATAAGCTACCTGTGGGGTCATATAGGCTCCGAAATTGAAGAGCATTTCTCCATAAAGACGCTTGGCGAAATCGCCGTTGTAAGGAGTACCGTAGTCGATAACCAGACCGCCGAGCGAAGTAGCACCGCCGCTTACATATTTAGAGCTGGAAACCACCTCAATATCTACTCCCAGACTCTTAGCCGAGAACTGTGTGAAAGGAATCACGGTAGAATCCACTACCAGCGGAACATTCTTTTCGTGAGCCACTTCCGAAATGGCTTTCAGATCGGCAACCTCCAGCTGCGGATTGGTCAGGATTTCGAGAAATACGCAGCAGGTGTCATCATCAATGGCTTCGCGCACGGCTTCGATATTGGTCAAATCGCGCAAACGCACCTTTACACCAAAACGGCGCAGAGTGGCTACGAGCAGGGCGTAAGTATTGCCGAAGAGATGCTTGGATGTAACAATATTTTTGCCTTGTGCTGCCAGCGCCATGAGGGTGTTGCTGATGGCCGCCATTCCTGAGTTGAAGGCGGTGGCATGAGCAGCATCGGTAAGGGCTGCCACACGGCGCTCCAGGTTGGTCACCGTAGGGTTCTCTACGCGCGAATAATCTGGAGCCTTGATCTTGTCGGTGAATGCTTCAGCCATGACGGCAGCATTGTCGAATTCGTAGGCAAGGGTGTTATATACTGGCACGCTCAGCGAGTCGTATGCATCGCGGCGCTCATATTCCAAATGAATAGCTTGAGTCTGTTTCTTCATTATTCTGTTATTTTATGTGATATTTTGCGTGCAAAAGTACAAAAAAGAAATCAAATAGACAATAAATCGCATAGAAAAAAACGAGTTGCGAATGCTTTTTATGCATTGCAACTCGTTGGAGAGGGGGTTAACCCAACAATAACCTACTGGCTCATCCGATTAACTTAAAGATAACATTTGTATGGCAAAAATGCAGTAAAAAGAGCAATTTGTAATACAAACATTCGTTTATCTCGAATTTTATTTGTAATTTCGCACCAAAATCAAAAAAAGGATATTTATGAATAAACTGATTCTGAAAACAACAAAAAGTGGACTGCTGGCAGCTGCCCTGATGGCTTCAATCTCTGCCAGTGCCGAAACCATAGAGGTGAAAACGCTGAAATATGCAGGCCCCTATGCCGTAGCACAGCCTTGGATGGCTGACAGTGTGAACATCAAGGGCGAAGCGTTCGACCTTAAGCAGCTGCTCGATTCGCCGCTGTCTTTCACCTTATTAAATAAGGGTAAGGAGGTGAGTGCAGCCCAACTCCTTGCCGACAAGCAGGATGCGCTCCATCTGGCTTCTTTCTGCGTATCTAACACCCAGCGCACTAAAGCAACCATCGCGGTAGAAGGATTGGAGCAATACCGCCTGTTCGTTGATGGCGAACAGGTAGCGGTGAACGGCGATAAGGCTGAAACCATCCTGACTCCTTCACAGCATACAGTTGTCATCAAATATCTTACCCGGAAGAATGCATCTTCTGATAAGAAATCTATCAAGTTGACCGTAACCGCAGCCAACGGCGCTCCGCTTTCTGTAGGCGATGCGGCAGCCAAGCGCGCCTATAACATCTATGATGTGATTTGTGCGCCCAACTATCCGAGTGTTTCTATCTCGCCAAACGGAAAGTTTATCGTTGTTCGGAAAACCTGGGTAGATAGAAAAGGTAATAACCATAGCATTAGTGAATTGCGCAACGCTCAGACTAACAGAGTGATGGCTACATTTGAGGAGAGTGTAAAATGGATGCCTTCAAGCAATAAACTGTATTTCACCCAGAAGGCGAGCGATAGCAGTATCGCTGGCGAAGAAAAGCAGGATGGCACATTGCAGCTCATCACCATCAATCCGCTGACGATGGAGCGCGAAGTGCTGGCAAGCCATCTTCCTGAAGGCTGGTTCCAGTTTACACCCGATGAAAAAACGCTCATCTATACGCTCACTACTGAAGGCAGAAAAAAGGATCCGCAAGTTTATGATGTAAAAGAACCGGAAGACAGACAGCCTGGTTGGCGCGAGCGCAGCAATCTCGCCAAATACGACCTTGCATCGGGCATTCTCCAGCCGCTTACCTTCGGTTACCACAACATCTATCTGATGGATATTTCTGCCGATTCGCGTTATCTGCTGATAGGAAAGGGAGAGGAGCGACTCACCAAGCGTCCTACAACCCTGACTTCATTCTATCGCCTGGATTTGGGCAGTATGAATGCATCTGGAGCCACAACGCCAAAGGTAGAAACCCTGATAGAAAAGGGCGAATTTCTGAACAGCGCCCAGTTCTCACCTGATGGCAAGAGCATTCTCGTGAGTGCTTCGCCTGAAGCTTTCAACGGCATTGGAAAGAATGTGGAAGAAGGACAGACACCTAGCATGATTGACACCCAGCTCTATCTGATGACCTTGTCGGATAAGAAGGTTCGTCCGCTGACCAAGGATTTCAATCCGAACGTGCAGAGTGTGAATTGGAGTAAGGCAGATGGAAACATCTATTTTACAGCCGAAGATAAAGACTGCGTGCACCTCTTCCAACTCAATCCGAAATCGGGCAAGTTTACGCTTCTCAAGACTCCTGAAGAGTACATCAAGAGTTTCTCGCTTGCATCTTCGGCAGCAGAAATGGCTTTCTCCGGTCAGAGTGCATCCAATGCCGACCGACTCTATAAGATGAATACAAAGGCGCTGAAATCGCAATTGGTTGACGATTTGAGTGCGCGCGAACTGAAGGATGTTGAACTGGGCGAATGCAAGGCTTGGAATTATGTCAATTCAAGGGGCGACACCCTTTGTTGCCGTTACTATCTGCCACCTCATTTTGATGCTGCCAAGAAGTATCCGATGGTTGTGAATTATTATGGCGGATGCAGTCCTACGAGCCGCATGTTCCAGAGCCGTTATCCTCATCATGTTTATGCGGCAATGGGCTATGTAGTGCTGGTTGTGAATCCTAGTGGAGCCACCGGATTCGGTCAGAAATTCTCTGCCCGCCATGTAGATACGGCAGGCGAGGGAGTGGCTGAAGACATCATCTCCAGCACCCAGGCTTTCTGCGATGAGCATGCTTTCGTAAACCGCAAGAAGATAGGCTGCATCGGCGCCAGCTACGGCGGATTCATGACTCAGTATCTTCAGACCAAGACCGACCTCTTTGCAGCTGCCATCTCGCATGCAGGCATCAGCGACCACACCAGCTATTGGGGTGAGGGCTATTGGGGCTACAGCTACAGCGAAGTTTCTATGGCGAACGAATATCCTTGGACCAACAAGCATCTCTTTGTAGATCAGAGTCCGCTCTATAATGCCGACAAGATTCATACTCCGCTGCTGTTTGTTCACGGCACGGCAGATAATAATGTGCCTGTGGGCGAGAGCATCCAGCTCTATACAGCGCTGAAACTCCTTGGCCGTCCTACGGCGATGGTATTGGTAGATGGTCAGGATCATCACATCATCGACTACGAGAAGCGACTGAAATGACAGAACACCATCTTTGCCTGGTTTGCCAAGTGGTTGCAGGACGATGCTTCCTGGTGGACGGAAATGTATGGTGATGAAAAGATGTAGATGTTTATTTCTTGCTGCTTAGCGTGATAAGCAGGGAAATCATGGCGAAGGCGATTCCTACGATGCAGACACCGAGCCAGTCGGCTTGCTTCCAGACGTAACCGGCACAGAAAGTGCCTAGCGAACCACCGATGAAATAGCTGGTCATGAAGATGGTGTTGGCGCGGTTGGCTGCCTGCGGAACCTCCTGCAGACAACCACTCTGATTGCTGAGCTGCTGACATTGCAGACCGATGTCAACCAGGATGATGGCTGCGATGAGTCCGGCGTAAGTGTCGCCGAAAAGCAAGGCTATTGCCCATGCGATGATCTGCATTCCTGCGCCGAACAGATTGAATTTTCGAATGCCAAACCTAGGAACTAGTTTTCCCACACCACTGGCAGCAACGGCTCCCATGATTCCGCAAAGTCCGAGCATTCCTACCATATCACTTCCTGCGCTGAAAGGTGGCTGCGCCAGATGGAACGCCAGACAAGACCATATTGCCATCATACTGCCGAACCCGAAGGCTGCACGGATGGAATAGATGCGGATAGAAGGATGGAAAACGAAAATTTCTGCTATCGTGGTCATCAGCCCTCTGTAGGTTCCTACATAGTTGCGCTTCATTTCAGGCATCATCAGCAGCATGATTCCCATGCAAACCACCATCACGAAGGCAGCTATGATAAACATCTCCCGCCATCCCAGCCATTCGCCGATGTAACCGCTGATTACTCGTGAGGCAAGAATGCCCGTCAGCAGTCCGGAGAGTACAATGCCCATATTCCTGCTCTTGTTCTTGGGCTCCGAAAACTGTCCGGCTATCGGAATGAAGAACTGCGGAATCACCGAACAGGCGCCAATCAGCAGTGAAGCTCCCCAGAGCATCCATACGTTTTGCGCTGCAGCCATCACAATTGCCATCAATGCAGCAATGGTCATATTGACAAGGATGAGTTTCTTGCGCGAAAGCATGTCGCCCAAGGGGATGAGGAAGAATAAGCCCAGCGCATAACCTATCTGGGTAATGACGGTGATGAGGTTAGCCTTCTGCTCGGTAATATCCAGGTCGTGGCGGATGAGTTCGAGAAGCGGCTGATTGTAGTAGCAGTTGGCTACGGTGAGTCCTGCGACGATAGCCATCATCAGGAGAATGCTGCGGGGAATGCCCTGATTTTCTTTTAGCTGTATCATTTTCTGTCTGTTTGTTTCTTTGTTTTGAGTGCAAAGTTACGAAAAAATTCCCGGCAATCAAAGTTTTTGGGGACGATTTCTTGGGAAAATCTTCTTCCTCAGGCAGAAAAACTTTCTGTTCTTTCCCTCGCGCGCGTACCTTATTATATGTATATAGTGCTGCTCTGAAGAGGTGTTGGCGCGCACCCTTGTTACGCTAAAAAACACCGAAAAGTGTTAAAATTAGGCTGTTTCCGAGCACATCAAAAACTTTAACCTTTGTTAGCACTTTGTAAGTAGCTGATTTATAGCAATTTGTAATTTTGTTACAAAATCACCTAAAAAAAAGTCGCAAAAAAAAGAACAACGTATCAAAAAAATGCTTACCTTTGCATCGTTCAAAAGAACAAATGATTGTTTTACAGATTTTAAAAAAGCAAAGAAAATGAAGAAATTAGTTTTTATGTTCGTAGCTATCGCAGCTATCTCTTTCGCATCATGTGGTAACAAAACAGCTCAGAACACAGCTTCTGCTGATTCTGACACAGCTCAGGTAGATACAACTGCTGCTGACACTGCTGCTGCTGATACAGCTGCTGCTGATTCTGCTAAGTAATTTGAAATTACTTGCGAACGAAAAAATGAGAGAAACAACCGCTGGACTTCGGTCTAGCGGCTTTTTCGTTTTATAGAGACTATGTTTCATTTTTTTAGGTTACCTTTTAGAATATTAGAAAAGATAATTTATGATAGATTCAAGTGCCTTTCAAGGTAAAAAGGCAGCTTACTATACGCTAGGCTGCAAACTCAACTTCTCTGAAACTTCCACTTTTGGCAAAATGCTCGAAGACATGGGCGTCATTACTGCTAAAAAGGGGGAGAAAGCTGATATTTGTCTTATTAACACCTGCTCGGTAACAGAAGTTGCCGATCATAAATGCCGTCAGGCTATCCACCGGATGGTGAGAAACAATCCGGGCGCATTCGTTATCGTGACGGGCTGTTATGCGCAGCTCGAATCTGAGAATGTCAGCAAGATAGAGGGTGTAGACCTCGTGTTGGGTGCTAATGAGAAGGCGCACTTGATTCAATATCTCAGCGATGCATGGGCGCAGAAATTTGCTCAGGAAAACGGATTGACTGCTCTGGCTCCTCAGAACGGCGATGCTGCGGCTCTTCATCAGCATTATAGCGTGAAGACGAAGGAAATCAAGACCTTCCAGCCTTCTTGCTCGCGTGGCAACCGTACCCGTTATTTCCTGAAGGTGCAGGACGGCTGCAATTATTATTGCACCTATTGTACCATTCCATTTGCCCGAGGCAATTCGCGCAACCCGAGCATCCAGTCGCTTGTGGCTCAATGTGAGCAGGCGGCTGCAGAAGGCGGTAAGGAAATCGTCATTACCGGTGTGAATATCGGTGATTTCGGTCAGACTACCCACGAGCGATTCATCGACCTTGTCAAGGCGATGGATCAGGTAGAAGGAATCAAGCGTTACCGCATCTCGAGTCTGGAGCCTGATCTCTGCGATGATGATCTCATAGAGTATTGTGCCCAGAGCCGTGCCTTTATGCCTCATTTCCACATTCCTCTGCAGAGCGGAAGCGATGAGGTGCTCAAGCTGATGCACCGCCGTTACGACAAGGCGCTCTTCGCCCACAAGGTGAATCTTATCAAGGAGAAGATGCCTGATGCGTTTATCGGTGTTGATGTGATGGTGGGCTGTCGCGGCGAAACTCCGGAGTGTTTTGAAGAATGCTATGAGTTCCTGAAGAGTCTGCCTGTTACCCAGCTTCACGTCTTCCCTTATTCTGAGCGTCCGGGCACGGCTGCCTTGAAGATTCCGTATGTGGTTGACGAGAAGGAGAAGAAGAAGCGCTCCAAGCGACTGTTGGAGTTGAGCGATCAGAAGACGCAGGAATTCTATGCTCAATACATCGGTACAGAGGCTGAGGTTCTCTTCGAAAAGGCGCCAAGAGGCAAGGCAATGCATGGATTCACCAAGAACTATATCCGCGTAGAACTTTCGCCGGCTCTCGCCAAGGAAGAATACGACAACCAGCTTATCAAGGTTCGCCTCGGTGATTTCAATCACGATAAGACGGCGCTGAAGGCAGAGCTTCTTTAGTTGATAGTTAATAGTTTATAGTTTATAGTAAAAAGGGCTAATCATAAAGTTCAAAGTTCAAAGCTCAAAGTTCAAAGTCCAATGTATTACAACGATTTTGGAACATGGATTCGGAAGCAGTTTCCTGATTTCCGTGTTCAGAAGATTTCGATAGACGCGGGATTCTCCTGTCCTAACAGAGATGGGAGGATTTCGAGTGGCGGATGTACGTATTGCGACAACCGCACCTTCAATCCCAGCTATTGCGACCGGAAAAAGTCGATTACTGAACAGCTGGAGGAGGGAAAGGCTTTCTTCAGCAGGAAGTATCCTGATATGAAATATCTGGCTTATTTCCAGGCTTATACCAATACATACGCCAGGGTGGAGCAACTGAGGCAGATGTATGAAGAGGCTCTTGAGGTGGAAGATGTGGTGGGAATCGTTATCGGAACCCGTCCGGATTGTGTGAGCGATGAATTGCTCGATTATCTGGAAGAACTGAACCGCCGCACCTTCGTGCTGGTGGAATACGGCATTGAGAGTGCCAATGATGAAACCTTGAAGCGCATCAACCGCGGACATGATTTTGCCTGTTGCCGTAGTGCCGTGGAGCGTACTCATGCCAGGGGAATCCTTACGGGCGGCCACATCATCATCGGTTTGCCGGGAGAAGATGCGGAAGAAAGTCTGCGCCAGGCTCCTCTCATCTCTTCCTTGCCGCTTGATATTCTCAAGATTCATCAGATGCAGATTATCAGGGGCACCCGGCTGGCACAGGAATATGCTGAGCATCCCTTCCATGTTTACACGGTAGAGGAATATATTGATGTCATCGTGAAATACATCCGTCTGCTCAGAAAGGATTTGGTGCTGGAGCGCTTCGTCAGTCAGTCGCCCAAAGAACTGCTGATTGCTCCCAAATGGGGACTCAAGAACTATGAGTTTACCAATCTCCTGAATAACAGATTAAAGAGTTTACAATAAATATGGCAAAAGTAGCAATCGTTATATTAAACTGGAATGGTCAGAAGATGCTGGCAAAGTATCTTCCGAATGTCATCGAATATTCCCGTCAGGATGCTGAAATCTGGGTGGCAGACAATTCTTCTTCTGATGGTTCGATGCACCTTCTGGAGACTCAGTTTCCTCAGGTGAAGACCATCGTGCTGGAGCAGAATTTCGGCTTTGCAGAAGGCTATAACCGTGCCTTGAAGCAGATAGATGCAGAATATTACGTGCTCCTGAATAGCGATGTGGAGGTTTCGCATCATTGGCTTACACCGCTCATCGAGTTTATGGATTCGCATCAGCAGGTGGCGGCCTGTCAGCCTAAGCTGCTTGCGGAATACGATAAGGACAGTTTTGAGTATGCTGGTGCTTGCGGCGGATTCCTCGACAAATACGGTTATCCGTTCTGTCGCGGCCGCATCTTTGATACGGTAGAGCGCGATAACGGGCAGTATGATTACCAGCAGGAAATCTTGTGGGCTACGGGTGCCTGTATGATGATCCGCTCAAAGGATTATTGGACTGCCGGCGGTTTAGACGGTCGTTTCTTTGCTCATAATGAAGAGATAGATCTTTGCTGGCGCTTGCGTCTGATGGGCAGAAAAATCTATTGCATTCCTGAGAGTGAGGTTTATCATGTGGGTGGTGGAACCCTGCCGAAAAGCAATCCGATGAAGACTTATCTGAATTTCAGAAATAATTTAACCATGCTTTATAAGAATCTGAGTGATACGGAGTTGACTCATGTAATGCGTATGCGCAGATTCCTGGATTATCTTGCTGCTTTCGAAACATTGGTTCTGAAACGCAACTGGGGCGACTTCAAGGCCATCTTCAAGGCGCGCAGGGCTTTCAAGGCATGGAAACATGAGTTTGACGAAGATCGCAGAAAGATACAGGCGAGTAGGGTGAAGGAGGAGATTCCGCAGGTTTACAATCTCTCTATCATCTGGCAATATTACGCCAAGGGCAAGAAACTCTTCTCGCAGTTGTAGACAATAATAGAACAAAACTTAAAAATAAAAATCTATGAAGAAAAAACAAATGATGATGGCGCTGGTTTCGCTGATGGTTCTGTCAGCCCAGGCGCAGGCTAATTTCCAGGTGTCGGTTTCCAATCCTTCCAAGGTGGCAAGAACCGATGCTCCGGTGGTGGTAGATCTCAGTAAGTTGGGCGCAATCGGCAACATTCAGCGCGCTGTAGTAACCGTTGACGGCAAGGAGATTCCTTCCCAGCTCGACGACACCAACCGCGATTGTACCAACGATGAACTCTGTTTCCTTGCTGATTTGGGCAAGAAAGAAACCAAGACCTATCAGGTGCATCTCTATCGTGAGGGCGAGCAGGCACAGTATCCGGCTCGTACCTTTGCCGAACTCTGTCTGCCTAGCAGAAACAGGAAGCTGGCTAAGAATAGGCAGGATATTTATCTGCGCAGCATCTCGTTTGATAAGAAGACCAAGGACCCTTATCACTACGTCCATTCTCATGGCATCTGCTTCGAAAGTGAACTGATTGCCATGCGTGTTTATTTCGACCATCGTCAGACCATCGACCTTTATGGAAAAATCAACAAGGGACTGGTGGTTCAGGATACGCAGTTCTATCCTTCAGAAGAGCAGATTCAGGCTGGTTCGGGCGATGATTGCCTCTGGGTAGGCAATACCTACGGACTGGGTGCGCTCCGTGGCTGGGATGGTAAAGACCAGGTGCTGTTCAACAACGTGAAATACCAGGAGCAGCGCGTCATTTCAGAAGGTCCGCTCCGTGCCATCGTCGAAGTTGTGGATAAGGGTTGGGTTCCGGCTCCGGGCTTGCAGCCTGTCAATGCCACCATCCGTTACACCATCTATGCCGGTCATCGCGATTTCGATGTAGATGTATTCTTCAACAAGGATGTTTCTGATTATCAGTTTGCTACAGGACTCATCAACGTAAAGGGTTCCAGCGAATTTGCTGATGGCAAGGGATTGCGAGGCTGTTACGGCAGCGACTGGCCAACAGGCAAGGACGATGGAAAGCACAAGCTGGAGACCGTAGGCTTGGGCATTTATGTGCCACAGTCAGCCCTGGTAAGTCAGCAGCCAGCCAATAAGGATTGCTATACTCAGGTGGTGAAACCTGCAGGCAGCCAGCTCAGTTATAAGCTTGCTTATACTAGTGCCAACGAAACCTATGGCTTCAAGGGCGAGAAGGAGTGGTATGAGTGGTTGAAAGCCTGGAAGAAGCAGATAGAAGAGCCGGTTCAGGTTTCAGTTTCTGTCATTATCCGATAAGCAGTTTCTTTTTTATCATCCGATAAGCAGAAAAACTGCGCAAATAGCCAGTAATGAGCAAAAAAGCCTTACGTTTTGCTCATTGCTGGCTATTTTGCAAACAAATTTAAGAGAAAAACCCATTTTTTTTGCGAATGCGTATGATTTTTTAGCAAAAAAGCTTGGTAATTTAAATAATTTTTAGTATTTTTGCAGTCGTAACTCGAAGATTTGTAAATTATCGTGAAAAGGTTTTTTAATTATATAGTCATATTAGCAATCGTGCTTCTCTGTTCGGCCTGCGAGTTTAAGTTCAAGCCGAACGAGGAAGGAGAGGCTGTGCCCCTGTCAGTACAGCGTTACGACCGATTGGAAAGCAGATATCTTACTACCGGTGATTTCTCAGCCCTGCAGCAGATGAACACCGATTACCCGATAGAAACCCGTACGCTGATAGAGAAAATGCTCCAGCTTGGCACCATTACCGACGCCAATATCAGCAACCGTTTCCTCATGTTCTATCAGGATTCTACCCTGCAGTCACTTATTGCCGATGCTGAGGCAGAATTTGCCAATATGGAAGACATCAACGAGCAGCTGAAATCTGCCTTCTCACGTCTGAACAGTTGGATTCCGGAGCTCCAGCAGCCTTGTTTCTATGCCCAGATTGGTGCTCTCGACCAGAGCATCGTGGTAGGACAGCACTCAGTAGGAATTTCGCTCGATAAATACATGGGCGAAAACTATCCGCTCTACAAGAAATTCTATACACCGCAGCAGCGCAGCACCATGTCGCGCCAGTATATTGTGCCTGATTGCCTTACCTTCTATCTGCTGAGCATCTATCCGATGGATCAGTTCGACACCCGTCCGCAGCTCGACCGCGATCTGCACATGGGCAAGATTATGTGGGCTGTAAACAAGGCGATGGGCAAGGAGATTTTCAAGACCAAGTATGTGAATACAATCAACGCTTATGTAAAGCGCAACCCTAAAGTAACAGTAGAACAACTGCTCAAGGACGAAGATTATTCGCCTATTGAGGCATTACATAAAGATTAACACATGAAAAGATTTCCAGTTTTTATTGCAACTGTCATGATGGTTTCAGCAATGCAAGCTGCAGATAAACTCGACCTGAAGGCCATTACCTCCGGCGAGTTTGCTGCCTCTTATGTTACCGGTATTAACCCTATTGATGGCACCGATTTGTACGCTTCTGTCAGCAATGATGGCAAGCAGGTTATCAGTTATTCGTTCAAGACGGGCAAGCAGATGAGCATCCTCTTCGATGTGAACGCAGCCAAGGCTCCCTTCGAACAGATTGAGGGTTATGTAATCAGTCCTGATGGCAAGAAATTGCTTATCATGACCCATCGCGAGGCTATCTACCGCCGCTCGTTCAAGGCAGAGTATTTCATATATGATATTGCTAAGAAGAGTTTGAAGAAACTTTCTCAGGGCGTTAACCAGCAGGTGGCTACCTGGTCGCCTGATTCACGCCACATCGCCTTCGTAAAGGATAACAATCTCTTTGTTACCGATGGAGATAAGGAAACCCAGATTACCCGCGACGGTAAGTTCAACGAGGTAATCAATGGTATTCCTGATTGGGTTTACGAAGAGGAGTTCAGCTTTAACCGCGCCTTTGCATGGAATGCGGATGGAACTGCCATCGGCTGGATACGCTTCGACGAATCGCACGTAAAGACTTATTCTCTGCAGATGTTCGAAGGTTCTCATCCTACCCGTAGCGAGTATCACGACTATCCGGGAGAGTATTCCTATAAATATCCTAAGGCAGGACAGGACAACTCTAAGGTGAGCCTCTGGAGCTATGATATGAAGAACGGCAAGACCGTGGCGCTCGATGTGCCTGTAGATTCCGACGGCTATTATCCACGCATCAAGACATCGCCAGACGCCAACAGTCTGATTGTTTATACGATGAACCGCCATCAGGACGACATGCGCCTCTATGCAGTCAATCCTTTCACCGGCAAGAGCAGGATGCTCATCAAGGAGAGTGTGCCTAAGTTTGTAAAGGAAGAGGTGATTGAAAACAGCATCGTGGGCAAGAAGAACATCCTGCTGCCTAGCGACCGCGACGGCTTCATGCATCTCTATCTCTATGATATGAACGGCAAGCTCCTGCGCCAGGTAGAGAAGGGCAACTATGATGTTACCTCTATCTACGGAATGGATGAGAAGACGGGCGATGTTTATTTCCAGGCTGCCAAGCTCAATGCGCACGACCGCCAGGTTTACGTGGCTCATAAGAACGGAAAGGTGGAGCGCCTTACCGATGCGGCTGGTTCCAACTCGGCTTACTTCTCGGGCGATTACCGCTATTTCGTCAATACCTGGAGCAGCTACAGCCATCCTTATGTCTTCACCGTACGCAGCAACAAGGGCAAGCTCATCAAGACATTGGAAGACAACAAGCAGCTGCTCGAAAAGACCCGGAAGTATAATTGGGGCAAGCGCGAGACTTTCTCTTTCACCACTTCCGAAGGTGTGAAACTGGACGGCTGGATGGTGAAGCCTGTAGATTTCGACGCCAGCAAGAAATATCCTGTCATCCTCTTCCAGTATTCCGGTCCGGGCAACCAGCAGGTGCTCGATTCATGGAGTACGGGCAGTATGGGCAATGGCGGTGCTTTCGATTATTATCTTGCACAGGAAGGATTCATCATTGCCTGCGTAGATGGTCGTGGAACAGGCGGTAGAGGAGCTGAGTTTGAGAAGTCTACCTATCTCCGTCTGGGCGATTTAGAGTCGAAAGATCAGGTTGAGACAGCTCTCTACATGGGTTCTCTGCCTTATGTAGACAAGGATAATATCGGCATTTGGGGCTGGAGCTATGGTGGTTTCAATACGCTGATGAGTATGAGCGAGGGTCGTCCTGTGTTCAAGGCAGGTGTGGCTGTGGCTCCTCCTACCTGCTACCGCTTCTATGATTCGGTTTATACTGAGCGCTACATGCGCACTCCTAAGGAGAACGAAGAGGGTTACAAGGTGAACCCTATCGAGCGTGTAAAGCAACAGCATGGTGCGTTGCTTATCTGTCACGGATTGGCAGATGACAATGTGCATCCGCAGAATACCTTCGAATATGCTGAGGCTTTGGTTCAGGCAGACAAGGACTTCAAGACCCTGTGGTACACGAACCGCAATCATGGCATTTCGGGTGGCAATACCCGCAACCATCTGCTTCGCCAGATAGCAAACTGGTTCAAGCAGAATCTGAAGTAGAAAATGATATGATATAAAAAAGTGAAGCCATTCCCGGTTGAAACGGGAATGGCTTCTTAATTTAAGTATTAACTTATTTACTTTGTAGAGTAAGGAATGTTTGATTTCTTATTCATTTTTAGCGCCTTTTCTGCGCTTTTCTTTCTTGGCTTTTTTGGCCTTCTTCACTTTTACCTCTTCAACCTCTTCATCGTTTGGCTGAACAGATGAAAAATGAAAATCTGTAGAGTTGATGGTCTTCACCTGATAAGGGCTAGGCGCATCGTTCATCTGCTGTCCGTTCTTTGCCTTCTTAGCCTTTGGCTTCTGAATGTATCTTGCATAGAGCTTGTTCCATTTCTTTTCAGCCTTCTTCTGGTTGAAGTCAAACATCACGATACACGTGCGGTTGCCGGCACCTTTCTGCTCCAGATAGTCGCGCAACTGGTATGAATAGTTCTCGCGGCTTATCAGAAACTTGTTCTTGCGGGTGAAATAGGCAGAATCAACCTTCTGAACGTCTGTGAAATAGACTGTAGAGTCATTAAACGACGAGGCAAATCCAAAGATGTATGCAGTCTTAACTTCGTTCTTGGCTGATGCAGAGAGCGAGCTGAAACATGCTAATGCAATAGATGCTAATGCAATTTTTGTAATTTTCATTTCTTTTTCTGTCTTATTTTGTTTTGTGCTGTCTGCCCCATCAGTCATGCAGGATCTTTCCTTATCCCAGATAGGACTTCAGCAGTTTATCTGTCGTTTTGTTCCGGAGTCGCCTGATCGTTTTTTCCTTGATCTGGCGTACTCTTTCCCTGGTGAGATGATACTTGGTTCCGATTTCTTCGAGCGTCAGTTCCGGTGTTCCTATGCCATAGAAGGCAGCAATGATTTTCTGGTCTTTGTCCGGCAGCGTGCCGAGCAGTCTTTCTATTTCAACTCTCAGCGACTCTGTCAGCAGTTCATTGTCGGTCGGATCATCCGAATTGGCCAGCAGGTCGAGCATGCTGCCTTCTTCATCATCAGAAAAAGGAGCATCCACGCTCAGGTGGCGGCTTGTTGACGTAGCCTTCATGGCGTCCTGAATCTTGTCTTCCGGCAAGTCTACGCGGTCAACCATTTCGTCTACACTCGGTTTGCGTTCAAATTCCTGTTCGAACTTACTCATCTCTCTGTTAAGCTTGTTAACGCTTCCCACCTGGTTGAGCGGAAGGCGCACAATTCTGCTCTGCTCGGCTATTGCCTGCAGAATGCTCTGGCGAATCCACCATACGGCGTAAGAGATGAACTTAAAGCCTCGGGTTTCATCAAACTTCTGTGCGGCTTTGATAAGCCCCACGTTTCCTTCGTTGATAAGATCAGGCAAGCTGAGCCCCTGGTTCTGGTACTGTTTGGCAACAGACACCACGAAACGGAGATTGGCTTTTGTTAATCTCTCCAATGCCCTACGGTCACCTTTTCTTATACGCTGAGCGAGCTCCACCTCCTCATCTGTAGAGAGCAGCTCCTCATGAGCAATATCTTGAAGATATTTTTCCAACGATGCGCTTGCGCGATTCGTAATTGACTGAGTAATTTTTAATTGTCTCATGCTGGCATCAAATTTTAAGTAGTTGCAAAAATACACTTTTTTGTTTAAATACCAAAAAAAATAGTAGATATTTTTCAGAAATACCTACTATTTTATTGATTTTTGTCTGTTTCTTGAGTTTTTTGGCAGTAAAAAAGCCTTTTCACTACTCAATCATGAGACGTTTCTCTTCAAACGCTTACCCTTAGTCTTTCTGCAGCGGAACAGCGAAGTAAGCCTTCTTGCCTGTTGGCCATATACCCTGGATGTAGAGCACTGGGTCCTTGCTGGTAGAAGCACTCTTTACAGCCTTCTGCAGGTCGTCGAGCGATGTGATGTTGTTGTCGTTGATGCGCTGGATGATGAAACCGCGTGAAATGCCACCATCCTTCAGGGCGCCGCTGTTCACCTTCATTACCTCTACACCATACTTGATGTTGAGCTGGTTCTTCTGGCTCTCAGTAATAGGGCGGAAGCTGCCGCCGAGCACGTCGAGGTCTGCACTCTTGATAACCGAAGTATTACCCTGGGCATTCTTCAGCGTGATGGTCTTGGTGCTTGCCTTCTTGTTGCGCAGGTAGGTGATGCTCATCTTGTCGCCAGGGCGCTTGCCGTTCAGGATTTCCTGCAGCTCAGCCATCTTGGTCACCTTCTTGCCGTCAACCTTGGTAATCACGTCACCTTCCTTCAGTCCTGCCTCAGCACCGTTGCCGTCTTCATCTACCTTGGCAATGTAAACACCCTCGTTGGTTCCCAGGTTCACATCCTTGCCGTTCTCCTTCTGGGCGTTGATATAGTTCAGCACATCGCTTCCCTGTATGCTCAGCATCACGCGCTGTACGCTGCCGTATTTCTTCAGGTCGTCTACCACCTTGTTCATGATAGAGGTAGGGATGGCGAAACCGTAGCCGGAGTAAGAACCGGTCTGGGAATAGAGCATGGCGTTGATGCCTACCAGTTCGCCCTGGGTGTTGACGAGTGCACCGCCCGAGTTACCTGCGTTGATGGCAGCATCGGTCTGGATGAAGCTCTCTACGCCGTTGGCACCGAGTGAACGTGCCTTGGCAGAGATAATGCCGGCTGTAACCGTATTGTTCAGTCCGAATGGGTTGCCCACTGCGATGACCCATTCACCCACCTTCACCTTGTCGCTGTCGGCGATAGGCAGGGTAGGCAGGTTCTTGCCGTCTACCTTGATGAGGGCGAGGTCGGTACTCTTGTCGGTTCCGATGATGCGAGCGGAGAATTCACGGTTGTCGTTCAGTGTTACGGTCAGCTCGTCAGCACCTTCTACCACGTGGTTGTTGGTAACGATGTAACCGTCCTGACTGATGATGACGCCCGAACCTGTAGCCTCTCTCTTCGGAGTCTGCACCTTCTGCTTGCGTGTTCCTCCGTTGCCCTGTCCCGGGTTGCCGAAGAAGCCGAACGGGTCGAAGAATCCTCCGAATGGGTCGTCCTGCACATCTACCGTCTTCACCTTCGAGTTCTGTACGTATTTAATATGTACTACTGCAGGCAGCGCCTTCTCGGCAGCATAGGTTAAGTCTACAGGCTGACCTGCTGGCGCAGCGGTAACTGCAGGTGTAGCATTTACTTTCATGAAAGCACCGGCTGAAAATGCGAGCGAACCAACGCAGAGCACAGCCACAACATAATTACTTAATTTTTTCATGTTTCTTTATTTTTATTGTTTACTTTTCTTTTCCTTGGAACGGCAGCAGCTAATATCATGCCAAAAGTCAGCTTGTCATGCACCGCTCTGTTTTCCGGTTGCAAATATAGGGTCATTTTTTGAGATACGCTTCATTCTCTGCATAAATTTATTCCGTTTTAACATTTCAAATTAACACTTTAACGGCTATTAAACAAGAAATGCCCTAAATTCACAAATATTTGAATGTAAGCACGAAAATCTTAGTTTTGTATACGTAACTATCTTTTGCTAATTGGTAAATATCTGTTAAAACAATAAGGAGTTAAGGAGTTATCGCTCCCTACGGTCGCTGAGGAGTTAAGACAATAGTCTTTTGGCGTAGTTTTTAAGCAGCAAGACATACGTCTTAACTCCTTTAACTCCTTAACTCCTTTAACTTCCCGATATGCGAAAGCTCAGTTAATGATGTATAAAAAAGTGGGGAATCGTGCGATAGTATCAAAAGTTTTTTGTACTTTTGCATGTCGAAAGCAGTGCTCCGGTCTGTCGCTGGCATCTTTCAGGTGCGAGAGGAAAGTCCGGGCAGCATAGAGCATCCCACTTCCGAAACTAGAAGCTATTGGTGACAGTAGGTGTCGGTAGAAGAAAATAACCGCTTTCACTTATCCCGTTTGTCCAGTCTGGGGTGGTGAGAGTAAGGGTGAGAAGGTGGCGTAAGAGACCACCAGCTGGCGGGTGATCGCCAGGCTGTGCCATCTGGGAGCTGTAAGCTCATGTATACCGCAGATTGAGGGCGGCTCGTCCGATTGCCTTAGGGCTGCTGTGGAGGGTAGAGTGCTTGAGCCCAAGGGTGACTTTGGGACTAGATAAATGACAGACATTCTTATATCTGATATGAACACAGCATAACAGCATATCTGATATAGGAACACAGAACTCGGCTTACAGGGGCACTGCTTTCTTTTTTTCAGCATCGCAGCCGCTATATATAATAAGGTATAAGATGCATTCATTTTTAAACGATTTTAAAAACTAGCAAGATTATGAAACTCAGAGAACCGGAAAAGCAGATATTAGATGATTTCGAACATAAGGTAACGGGCAAGATAGCGAAATATGGCAATGAACCCGATTTCCCAAAGTTTGAGAACTACGGCATTACCCGTATGGAGCTGGATGATTATCTTTTCGATAAGCAGTCGATACTCGACATGGGTGGTTCCAAGCGCAGCCAGCTCACCATCGGCGGTTTCATCACCGTCCTCCCCGTACTGGTGCTGTCCTGTTTCCCGGATAAGTCACCCGTCTACGACAACGGCAAGATGCTCGCCACGGTCATAGCCGTCATCATCGGTCTGCTGCTGGCGTGTTTTGTCAAGGCACTTCTCCAGATGATCATCGCCTATCGCGTGAACCATCATAAGGAGCCTAAGATGGAGACCTACATCAAGGCAGTCCTCTTCTACGAGAAGCGGTCGTAACTGTAAACTATAAATAATAAACTATAAACTATAAACTATAAGTAGTATGACATTACCAGACTTTATGGACTATAAGGACAAGTTCACCCAGCGTGCATTTGTCGAGAAGATTTCGCATGTTGCCAAACGTGCCGGTGCCAAGATGGTTTATACAGCGCTCATTCTCTATTATACGTTAGAGAGTGACAAGGTTTCGCTGAAGGACAAGGCTCTGATCGTAGGAGCCTTGGGTTATCTCATCAGTCCGCTCGATGTGATTCCAGACGCCATCCCTATTGCCGGTTTGGGCGATGACCTGGCCGTATTGCTGTTTGTGCTCAAGAAAGTTTGGGGTGAGGTTTCAGATGATGTAAAGTCAAAGGCTCAGGACAAGTTGAAGAAGTGGTTTGATGAAGATGAGATTCCATCAGCCGATGACCTCTTCAAGGATTCAGCCACCGATACACCGGTTTGATTTTTCTCTAGGGGCAAGGCATAAGAAAATGAAAATGACCCTTAATGACTTTGACCCTTCATGACCGGCTACAGTAGTAGCTAAACTTTAACATGTTTTGCCCCACACGCCCTGAAGGGGCAGAAGCTCCTAGCCCAGGGTAGCACCCTGGGTAAATACGGACGCAAACAAGTCGCCCTGTAAGGGCAAAAGCTTTGAAATTGAAGGCTTTTGCCCTTACAGGGCGACTTTGTTGTATCTATTTAAAAACCCAGGGCGCTGCCCTGGGCTAGGAGCTTTTGGGCTTTCAGCCCGTCTTCGGCTACCATTATTTAGACTTATGACACATTCTTTTGTTTTTATCCCATGCAGCTCGTTACTCCGAGCGTAGTAGCGATAGCGGTCAGTATGCTGATGGCTATCTGAAGAATTGTTTTCCAAGTGTTCGCTTTCATTTTTTTTGAATGTTGAATGTTGAATGTTGAGTGTTGAATGTTGAATTTTTTGTGGGCGGATAGGTTGGGCTAGGGGCTAGCACCCTAGCCAGTCTATCCTTGGGCTATTCAAGGCCGTCGCCAGTATCGTCCTTGCCGGTAGTGCCGCCGCCTGATTCAGAGCCTTGGCCATCGCTGCCGGTCTGACCGGTGTTTGAACCGCCTGGGGTAGAACCGCCTGGCGTATTATCCGGAGTAGTTGGCGCGTTGAGGTCAACGTTGGTCTTACCCTCCTTAATCGCCTTGATAACGGCTGCCTGAGCGCTGCGGCTGGCTACGAGGTTGAACTCGGCGTCATCGCGAAGGTTCTTAAACTCCTGACCAGGCTCCCACTGAACCTTCACACCGGTGATGTTCTGAGCGGTGAACTTGTCAGCATCCTCGGCACCCTTCGAGGTGAGAAGGAGAGAGAAATCACCAAGATCGCCCAGACGGATTTTCTTGCCCTCAAGCAACATCTCTCGCATGCAGTCTACGGCGATGTAGAGGATGGCGCTGATGTCAGCTCTCGAATAAACACTACCATGAGAGGTGATGTGCTTGGCAAACTTCTCGATGGTCATGATGTCGGTGTACTGCGAGATGGCGAAAGCGTTCTGCTTCTCGGTCTTCACGAGTTCCAGGTCCTTTGGGTCAGAGGTCTTGCCCTCCTTCTTAGCCTGGTTGATGCGTGACTTCGCCTGGTTGATTTCCAGAAGATTTGCGTTCACGCTACGCATTACGATGCTGTAATTAATCATAGTTGTTTGTAGTATGTTTAGAGTCCTTTGTTTTGCAACTCCCCAGAACGCCCCGTTCCTGCTGTTTTCGGGGTCTTCATTGATGACCGGCGCCTGCCATCATTTATGACCCGTGTTGGTCTTAATAGAAGACCCGAGCAAGGCACAAAAGGCTGTTCTTTCGATTGCCGGTGCAAAGATACAACATTTCGGGACAGAATGCAAGCTTTTACCCTAACTTTCTATGCTGAAAATGACGTAAGTAGCTGATAGATAATACTTTCTATCGTTTTCTATCAGAAGTTTATTGCAGAAACATAGTAAAACAGGAAAATACGCATTGAAGGTAGCCGAAGAACCGTGAAAAGCGGTCATTAAGGTCAAGGTCATTAAGGTCATTAAGAAAATGGGAATCGGTCATTTTGAGCTATAGTATATATAAATATTATTTATATATATACTATAGGAAAATGTTTTTTCCCCGAAACCTTAATGACCTTAATGACCTTGACCTTAATGACCGGATAGAATATTTCTGTTTTAAAGACTTGCAGTAAATAAGGTAACGCATCGTAATTAGTTGTTTATTAAACATTTATACCAGTATATTAAAGTTGCTATTAATGTTTTTATGTATAAGTATAATCTACATCCTCTAGTGCCGGAAATGAGTTCTTGCATTGCTTTTTCTCCTCTCTTTACCTCATTCTACCCCTTATTTACCCCTCGAATTTGTCAAAAATACGTCAAGTCTGAGACAGATTTATGTCTGAGGAGGGGCATTTTTCACCCCTAGTAGAGGGGGTAAGACTCCTTCCTAACCCTCTAATTTTTGCTTCTTATCTTCTAAAACTCAAAAACTGCTGATTTTCATTTCCTGCATATAAGAGTAAGGAAGATTTACATTTTTCAGCTTACAAAGCTTTTGCCCCTACAGGGCGCCTTGCTGATTGCTATCATACCCAGATCGATGCCCTGGGCTAGGAACTTTGGGACCTTCAGCCCGTAGTATGGTAACCATTATTTACATAATCAGCTTTTTCCCCATCTCGTTGTCTAGAGGTTTAAAATCCCTTTTTACTGAGTTTTCTGCTATTTTCTGTTAATATTTGCAATAAAATATAGATGTTTTCGCAATTATTTTATAATTTTGGGGCAATTTTGCATTTAATGTGCAGGTGTTAGTTATCGTCAAGGCTGGTTGTCAGCCAAGACATTTGTTTAATTAGAATCGAAGTCACTTTTAAAAGTGCCCCCGAGTCTTTAAAATAGAATAATAAGAAACAGATAGTAAAATAGAATATAACATATAGAATATAGACGCTGATTATCTGACACTTCTACGGTATTCAGAACCTGCAATTCAGAAATTCGGTAAGAAGAAGGTGACAGCAAGGCGTCCACTCCTCTACGGCGTGGGCAGTACTTGTTTGTACCTTGTCGTAGGTTCTTGCAGGTACCTTAATACTGGTACTTACAGGGAACCCCATGCCGCTTATTTAAACAACATAACAAACAAACCTAGAAAAGTAATATGCAGACAGAGGAAATACCAAATACTGACAATAACTACAATTCTCTTCTGAAGATTTCATCAGAAGAAGATCTTTTTGTGGAAGATGAAGTAACAGGAGTCAAGAAATACACTCCAGTAACAACTACTGATGTGGGTCAGTTTAAGAGAGAGGCAGAACATTTGTATAAGGAGATTCAGCATGCTAAAGATGTATTTAGATGGAATGCAGGAAAGCATAAAGGTCTTACCTGTTATTTTCATATTTACCAGAACCTTGCCGAGCAGTTGACAGATTTTCTTAAATATATTCATACGCTCCATAAGAAAGTCTACATTTCCATTTACAAGAGCTATGATGATGAATTCATGGGGATTTATACTGATGTTTTAGAGAAGGTGCTCCAGGAAATTCAGACCATCGCCCGGAAGCATTCAGACTATTTGCTCGATAAGGAAGAGGAGTATGGTCAGATTCCCTATGCCAAGGCTATTTTCGAGCAATGCGAGAAGCTTAAAGTTCCTGCCGGAGACGATTTCCCACAGTTTGATTCCCATTACAGAAACTTTGTCTCTACCGGTTTGCAGATGTCTTTGGCTGAAACCATCTCCACAGTAAGTACTATTTGTGCCGATTTCCTAGCCTTATACAGAACCCGCCTTTTCCGCACCGACCATGAGGCTGTGATTATTTACCATTATATCAAGCGAATTTTCGACGAGCGCACGCTACCTGACCATCTGAAACATGAGGTAAAGGTAAAGAAGCATCGCATGGAAAGCAGGAGAATAGCCATTACCAACGACAGCTTACAGAAAGTGATGGATGGGGTTGAGGATAAATACAACAATTATACGCTTTGTTCTGACTGGTTTGAGCGAGAGGAGGATGAGGAAGAAGAACTTGTCCGTACGCTAGTCAGGGAGCAGGCTTCGCCCGAGGATTTTGAAACGCTGTTCAAGTATCAGGGTGAGCATAAGTTGTGGGAGGCAGAAATTGCCAGGGCTGATGATTTTGAGCGTAACAGCGACTCGTTCTTTGTGAACTGGGTAGATTCCATAAAGTTGGAGGAGAAGTTGAAGTTCTGGATAAAAGGCAACATTACGTCTCAGCAAAGTTGGTACATAGTCTGGTGCCTGATGAAATATACGTTCCACATGGTGCGTGATAATCAGGACAAGGCAGCCTTTGCCGCCCGCATGAACCTGATGTTTCCGGATGCAGAAAAGAAATGTGTGGTGGAGTCGTTCCGCAAGCAGGAAACGCAGAAGAACCACAACCACCATTTTTCGGAGTGGCTTGAAGGCTCCGATCCCGATTATCATACCGCCCAGGATCTGTATTATAAGCTGGCGAAAAGGGATGGTTATATGAGAAGTATTTGAGTTTGTATAGGAAAGTAGAGAGGAAGATTTAGAGATAACTATCGTCCCCGGGTATAAAAACAAGGATAAATCCGGTAATATTCTACGGCGTTTTTGAAAATATTCCGTAGAATATTACCGCTTTTCAAAAAAATATTGTATTTTTGCAGCGAAATGATATTAATATAAATGTGATATGGACAATATAGTTTGTAAAGTGGAAGCACTAGGAGGCACAATCTCTACTACTGATATTCCTCATATGGCAGAGTATAAGCGATTGTTGAGAGCTAAGGAACGTGGCGACTTGATCAAGTTGCGCCAGGGCATTTATGCTGTTCCGGAAGCCCTGCTGAATACAATGATAGATGTGGAGCGGATTGTACCTAAAGGTGTTGTGTGTCTATACAATGCCTGGGCTTATCATCAGCTTTCGACAACTGTTCCACCAGCTTTTTGCATTGCCATCGCCAATAAAAGGAAAGTAGAGATTCCTGAAACGCTTCCGATAGAATTGTATTATTGGAAGAAGGAGAATCTGGAGTTTGGCATTATGGAAGCAGAAATATCCGGTTTTCATGTTCGCATAACCGACTTGGAGCGAAGTGTTTGTGATGCAGTGAAATACAGAAACAAATTGGGGCTGGATGTTTGTGCGGAAGTGATTCGATCTTATCTGAGAAAGCCCAATCGCAATCTCACTCTTTTGCAGGATTACGCCAAACGCCTCAGAGTGTACAATACATTGAAAAATTATGTTGAAATAGCTATAGAATAAGATGGGAAAGAAAAACTACGGTAAGTCTGTTAAGACCCGCTTGCTCAATCTGATGAATGAGACAGGCTATAAATATATGTATCTCTTGGCAAGATATTTCAACGAGAGGTTGCTTTACAGAGTATCTGTAAGCCAATATAAGGACAATTTTTTGCTGAAAGGTGGCTCTTTGCTTTATGCTATGAACGGACTTGAGGCACGTCCTACAGTAGATGTTGATTTCATGGCAGATAGAATTAGCCGTGATAGGGATTTCCTTGCGCACGTGTTCCAGGAAATTTTGGGCATTGTATGCGATGAGGATGGAGTATCGTTTGATGTTAACAGCATTAAGTTGGAGCCTATAACTGTTGAAAAGAAGTATCCTGGCACAAGATTTTACTTTACGGCCCACATGGATACTATCTCTTACAACATGTCTGTTGACATTGGCTTTGGTGATGTTGTAACTCCGAATCCAACAACTATTGACTTCCCATTGCTTTTGCCTGACATTCCATCTGTGAACATACAGGCATATTCCTTGGAAACTGTTGTTGCCGAGAAATTCCATACGATGATAGACCGTGATGTGCTTAACAGTCGCATGAAAGATTTCTTCGACTGTTACCTACTCCTGACAAAGAGAGACTTGTCTGATGACACATTATATGATGCAATCAAGGCGACTTTCGACAATAGGGGACTTACATACAATCCCGAATTGCAGTTGTTTACAGAAAGTTTTGCGACAGACGCAGCACGTATAGTTCGCTGGAAAGCATTTCTGAAAAAGATTCAATGGAAAGAATCTCTTGATTTCAAGACTGTTATGGAAGTAATAAAGGAAAGGTTGCAGCCTATGGCTGAAAGATATTGGGGAAAGTAGTGCGTTGTGGAGTCGTCTCGCAAGCAGGAAACGCAGAAGAACCACAACCACCATTTCTCGGAGTGGCTTGAAGGCTCCGATCCCGATTATCATACCGCCCAGGATCTGTATTATAAGCTGGCGAAAAGGGATGGTTATATGAGAAGTATTTGAGAGAGGGGAAGACTATCTTACTTAGAGAGAGGTGGGGCATTCCCCAACCTCTCTCCAATGGAAACGTAATCTAAACTAATTCTTATTACATTACGCTATCCTCATTTAGAGATAGTCATTTCATTATAGTGTGCAGTTACACCCTCTTCTTGATTAATTTTAGATTTGCTAATTGTGCCGTTCTCTCTTTTTTAGCTTCAGCAATAGCGTCAATAGCATCATCCCAAAATCTATATCCCCATTTTTCAGAATATTTTTTTATGTATTCGATTACACTAGAAAATTCTAGTTTTAGATATTTATCTATAGTCGCATCTGTTATTACTTGACCATTAAAATATGGATTTGAATATGTATTAAATAATTCTTGTAACAAAATTAATTTACCGAAATATTCTTCTTCTTCGGTTGGTTCAAATAACATTACATCGTCTGGAAGTGGGTCATTAACCCATTCTCGCCCTTCTTCTTTGCATAGGTTAATGTACCATATTGCCCAATCAGGACTTTCCATAACGGCTAAGCCTGTTCTTCCAAACTCAATTCCGTTTGTAAACGAGTTTCTACAAAATTCAGCAACTGCCACTACGTCACCATATTTAACGTCAATAGCTTTAATCTCTTTGCGGCCTTTTACATCAGGCCATTTCAGTTTGTATTCCATTGTAAATTATTAATTTAAAATATTATTTATACTTATTATCAATACTCTGTTAATTCTTATGTAATCGATTGAAAATGAGAGAGTTAATTAACGTAATACAACTAATAAAATTTGGTTAAGTGGCTGATTATCAGTAACTTTATAGTTCTCTAAGCTCAAAGTTATATGACATCAGAACCACTCAACCAATATACGGAAATATGCAGAGATGCTATCAAAAGTTCATCTGCAAAGTTAAGCAAAACTTTCGAGAGTCTACTCTTGGAAATACTTTTATTGTACATGACGATACAAAGAAAGATAAATTTCACTCAAATGGAGCGTTACGGCACCCATTGTGAGCAGACCTACAGAACGAACTTCAACCGTGGTCGTGCTAAATGCATAGACTGGGTGAAGTTCAACCTTGCCCTATGCCGACGTTACTTGAATATGGATGGTCTATTGGCTATAGCCATCGATCCGAGCTACATCAGCAAGTCGGGTAAGAAGACTCCGCATATCGGTACTTTCTGGTCCGGTTGTGCAAGTTCCATGAAGCATGGGCTTGAAATCATGGGGCTTGCACTTGTCGATGTCCATGCCAACAGTTGCATGATGCTGCGCGCCCATCAGACTCCATCTACTGGAGAATTGAAAATGCGTAACATGACTCTCGTGCAACATTACATAGCGGTCATCAAGCGTTATAAGAAGGATTTGTTGAAGGTCACCGATATTGTTGTCGCTGACGCTTTCTTCTCTATCCGTCCGTTTGTGGACGGAATCAAAGAGTGCGGTTTCCATCTTGTCAGCCGCTTCAGGGATACTGCGAGCCTATATTATGTGTATACGGGACCTCGTTCCAATAAGCCTGGACGTCCCAAGACACTTGACGGAAAAATCAACTACAAGAAACTTGACCTCACACGTATGGCAGAGTTGCATATTGAAGGACTTGAAGGCACAGCCTACACACTCATAGCCTATTCAAAGGCATTGAAGCAGAAAGTGCGCCTTGTCATTTGGGTTATGCCGAACGGAAAACACAAGCTTTTCTTCTCAACAAAGACATCCATGTCGGGTGAGGAAGTGTTGCGCACATACCGCTCAAGATTCCAAATAGAGTTTTGTTTTCGCGATGCAAAGCAATATACTGGTCTTACGCATTGCCAAGCAAGACACAAGAACCAGTTGGACTTTTCCTATAATGCATCATTCGCATCACAGAATGTTGCGAAAGTGATGATGAAGGAAAATGAATTGCCGTATTCCATGGCTTCTTTCAAGGAGATTATGGCAAGCACATACATCGCTAAATTAATTTTCAACAAGTGTCGGAGAATACCGAACCGAAAGTTAATTAGTCATACTATCAAAGAACTCTTTGGCTGGCAACGTAAAGCTGCTTAGCCATTATCTCAAATTTTAACGAACTATTGTATTATGTTAACCATTAATTAGCTATGATTATACATAATGATAAAATCTTTCTATATATAGGACTCTTACTTTTTAAGCCACACCATTATTGCTAACCATCCATTCTGTGATGCAACTTTGTATGCACCAGGGCAACCCCTTTTAAAAGCACCACGAGACTCATACTTATGTGATTCTATGAATACATTTTCACGTGACCATTTATAATTATAGCTCTTTGGGCGCTTTAGCCATGTCATTTCTTCTATCCACCCATTATCTATAGAAGCCCTATAGGCACCAGAATTCCCCCATCTGAACTCGCTGCGTGAAGAGTATTTATGAGATTCATTCAATGTATTCTGCTTATTTTGCCAATAGCCCTTAGGCTTTACATTAGAAACGAACCAATTCATCTCTTCTATCCATTTGTATTTTACAGCTTTTGAATATGCAGTTGGCGCCATCTTTTTAAATTCCATTTTAGTTGAATATTTGGCACCTTCTTCGAATACACGTTCTTTTGTCCAATAGCCTTGTTCTCTCACTTTAGTTTTTATCCAACCTTAATTCCGCAACACTATAGTTTAATATTATTTATAAGTGCCTGAGCAACAAAAAAGTTACCCAGGATTTTGCCATGTCAGAATTTTCACTTACCTTAGTGTTGCGAAAAGAAGACAAGCAAAACTCTAATATGACATGGCAAAGATACAAATAAAATCTGAGAAACTCACTCCTTTTGGGGGAATTTTTTCGATTATGGAGCAATTTGATGCTCTTTTAGCTCAAACCATAGATTCCACCTTGGGATTGAGATGCACTATGTTTGGTTATCAATATAGCGAGATTCTACGCTCTCTGATGTGCGTATATCTTTGTGGTGGCTCATGCATTGAGGATGTTACAACTCACCTGATGAAACATTTGTCTCTTCATCCAACTCTTCGCACTTGCAGCGCAGACACCATATTACGTGCTATCGAAGAACTGACTTTTAAGAGCATCACCTATAAGTCTGCTTCTGGCAAATCCTATGATTTCAATACTGCAGACAAGATGAACTGCTTACTGGTCAATGCCCTGCTTGCTACTGGTCAATTGAAATCCGGTCAAGAGTATGATTTTGACTTTGACCATCAGTTCATTGAAACAGAGAAGTATGATGCAAAACCAACCTACAAGAAGTTCTTGGGCTATAGTCCAGGCGTAGCTGTCATTAACGACATGATTGTTGGTATTGAAAATAGAGACGGCAACACAAACGTACGCTTCAACCAAAAAGAAACTTTGGAAAGAATCTTCAAGCGATTGGAGGCTTCGGAAATATATATTTCTCGTGCCCGCATGGATTGCGGCTCATGTTCGGAGGAAATCGTAGATATGGTAGAGGCTCATTGCAGGCATTTTTATATTCGTGCCAACAGATGCTCTTCTTTCTACGATTCCATGTTTGCCTTAACTGGATGGAAAACTGTTGAAATCAACGGTATTGAGTTTGAGTTGAATTCTATCCTTGTTGAGAAATGGAAAGGAAAACCGTATCGTCTTGTCATACAGAGACAAAGGCGAATAGATGGAGACCTTGACATTTGGGAAGGCGAATATACCTACAGATGTATACTGACTAACGATTACAAGTCGAGTGCAAGAGACATCGTGGAATTCTACAATCTTCGTGGTGGCAAGGAACGCATCTTCGATGACATGAACAATGGCTTTGGCTGGAATCGATTGCCAAAATCGTTCATGGCACAGAATACTGTATTCCTGCTTATGACAGCTCTCATCAGAAACTTCTACAAAGCTATTATGCAGAGATTGAAAACCCATGAATTTGGATTGCGTGCCACCAGCAGAATCAAGACCTTTGTTTTCAAGTTCATCTCTGTTCCTGCGAAATGGATTAAGACATCACGTAGGCATGTATTGAACATTTACTCAGACAACAATGCTTATGCCAACCTGTTCAAGACAGACTTTGGTTAAAGACCATGCTTTTCTGGTTAAACCAGCGTATTACCTCAAGTCGCTTTATGGGGTAAGGGGATTTTGTGTCTGCGACATTTCTGTTGTGCAAGAAATATGTACAATAAAATGAATTTTGTCGCTTTGCAAGCAAAATCCCACTAAACCCTATAGGTTGCGGATTTGAGGTCCAAGGCATTTTTTCCCATAGATTGTGTTTTAATGCATAATCATACGCAGCATGACAACCTTTGCGGAAATCAGTTCTCGTTGAATACTTTTTAGATTCTTCTATGACATGTTCTTCATTTTGCCAATAACCTTGAACGGCTTGATCATGAGCTAGCCATGTCATTTCAGATTCCCATTTATGTTTCCTTGCAGAATAATGAGCAGCAGATGACTTCCAAAAGAATTCATTCCAAGTTTTATATTTCTTCGATTCTTCAAAGACATGTTCTTTTACATTCCACCAACGAGGCGGTTTTCTTTTGCTGTAGAACCAAGGAAAAGTTTCTTCATTCATCATCTTGTATTTAAGAGCTGCATCATAAGCACCTGCAGCTTTTGTAAAAAATTCTGTAGGCGTTTTATATTTTTCTGCTTCTTTTATTACTTTGTTTCTTGTCCACTTATATACGAGACTGCCCAAAGAGCCAATGTTCTCACCAGTAGCATTGATATTATTAAGCAATGTATAATGGAGAATATCTCTGTAATAAAGGGATTGTATTCGCTCTTCACGCTGTCTTTCTATGATAGTAAGTCCTTCTCTCAATATTTTATATTTAGGGACATCTTTACCTTCGTTTGCGAAATATTTAAACACAGAATCATTACTATTATTTCTGTGTTCGTAATCCCTGCGGTCAATATTGTTGGTGGCTCCTACATAAGCATATTTCTGGTCCTCATCAATATAAACATAAATCTTATGTATAGGTCCTTGTATGGCACGTTCATACCCCTTTGGCTGGAACCACGTCATTTCTATAAGCCACCCGTTTTTCCATGCGGTAGCATAAGCAGAAGGAGCCTTACGGCGAAAATCACTTTTATACTTATATTTTTTGGCTTCTTTGAAGACTGTCTCCTTATTTTTCCAATGCCCTTTTTTTATACGATTTGCTTTCTTTAGCCAAGTCATTTGATCTAGCCAATTGTTATCGCTTGCTGTCTTGTAGGCAAGGTAATTTGCATCACAAAACTCTTTTACTGATTCATAATTATGGGATTCCTCAAAGACATTTTCTTTGATTTTCCAATATCCATCAGGTTTGCGTTCTGCTTTCGCAAGCCAAGTCATTTCATCCAGCCATCCGTTTTCCTTAGCTAAATTATAAGCAGTATAACATGCTTCTCTGAATTCTTTTAAAGTTTTATACTTATGAGATTCATTAAAGATATTCTCTCTTGATTGCCAAAAACCACGTACAACCCTTGTTCTTTTAAGCCAAGTCATTTCGTCAAGCCACCCTTTTTTTCTTGCAACTGCATATGCTGACGCATTTTTGCGGTTGAAATCACTAAAGAACGAATATTTTTTTGATTCTTCAAAAACTGCATCTTTCGTCCATTTGTTTGGTTTTGGTGCAGGGTGAACCAACCAAGTCATTTCGTCTAACCAACCATTTATATATGCAATATGGAATGCGCCAGAACTCCCCTTTTTGAATTCTGATCTAGAAGAATACTTTTTGCTTTCTTCAAATACATTTTCCCTTGTCCACTTTCTTGCCATATCTCTATATTTTTTATTTTATCAAAGATAATTATTTGCTTGCAAAGATATATAAAAAATCCACAACAATGCAAATGATAGCGTCGTTATCAATGCATTTTAACTTTATTTATATGCTTATGCTATTTTGTGTGGCTTTTTATGGGTAGTTACATTATAACTAGTCTGTGTTTAATAATGTTAAGTTGAAACGTTATGGAACATTTTTTCTATCAAACTAGCTTGATTTTCAAAAAATGAATTACCTTTGCAGTGAGCTTTGTAGGGTGGTTTATTAACTGCTTCTAGAGCTTTCAATCGGTTAATTTTTAAAATTTCTACAACATAAGGTTGCAATTGTAAATAAACGTATTTTAATATGGATGACGATAGAAAATTTGAAATTTCTTCAGCAGTCGGTACTATAGTATTTTTTATTTCCTGCATTGGGATAGGTAGTTACGAAGAAGCTGTGCATGACGGCTATGAAAGCATTCATGAAAAGTTGCCTATGGAAACCGTCTTTACAAGTAGTTTGGTTACGGGGATAGTATTGGCTATAATAACATGGTTGATTGTTACTTTTGTGGATTGTCTCAAGAGGGCAAAAGAAAAAGATGAGTTAACAACATGGGGGCTTTTTAAGAAGGAAGTATTCTCTAAAAATACTTTGTTGGCATTAACTATTCTGATTGTCGTTTCAGTTCTAATTGCTTTTCTTGGAATATTGTTTATAGGCTTGGCTATTTTCTTTTTACCTCTATTGAAGGGAAAATTTAAATGATGGCAGGATTATTATTCTGCCATCAATACGACTCCAACCTTCACTCTTTTACCACAATGTGGGCAGAAAGTTTCTGTTTGAATGATAGGGTTCTCCAACTCAACCTCTTGTATTGGTTCAGCTTTATTATCATTTGCCGGTAATTCTTCTGCAGTGTCTTCTGTTTCAGAATAGAAAAGATCTGTAATGTCGCAGCCGATGGCCACCGCAATATCCTCCAGCTTTTTCACGGTAGGATTGCCTTTTATTATTGATGTCAAACTTTGAGGAAAGACGTTTAATTTTTCGCCAAGTTGAACTTGGGTCATATTATGATCAGCCAATGTTCTTTTAATATCTAGCTTTTTCATAATTCATACCTTGTTATATTATTATTTTCGTTTTCCAACTCCAAGTGTGATGATTGGGAGAGTTTCCCTATACGTCGTTCTTGTTAGTTGTATAATAGCATCAACATGAAGTGAAAGCTATAATGAATGCAAAATAAGCATTTCGGACTCAGTTTATCAATTCAAGTATGAATAGAGATTTATCATTTTAGTTTATCAATCTTATTTTTTGGCAAATCTGTTATTTGCATAACTGTTTCTATATCCATGCCAGCATCCAACATCTTTTTTGCTATTTGGAGAGCTTTCGAGTTTTTACCTTCCTCACGCCCTTTTTCCAAAGCCGTATCTATAGAGTTCTTGACATCACGATACGCCTTCAAACCAAAATCGGTAAGCAAGCTAATATAACGTTCTTCTATCCGTTTCATATCCATTTCCTATTAAAACGTTTAACTGAATTGTAGTGCAAAAATAAGCATTTTTTTCGAATTATAAATATTTGGAGTGTTAAAATGTTGGTTGTGGGGGTGATTTTTCCCAAGATTCCTACGATTTTTCCCAACGATGGGAAAAATGAGTTTTTTTTATTAGGAAAAGGGGAATGATTTTCTCTTTTTCTTTACTTTTGGCTCTCGTTTTCTTCTTCTTCTTACTTTTTCCCAAGAAATGCCCGATTTTTCCCAAATACGTGGTTTTTTCGGGGGAGTTGTGGGAAAGGGATTGTTTTGCCTTTGTTTTCGCAGTACTTTTGCAGCGTCGAAGAAACAAGACAACGCTGAAATGGTTTGGTGCTCTTGAAAACCTCTTCGTACATTATATATTATGTATACTCAGATTATGAGAGTAGTGCAGCAGGGCGAGACTTTCGCTGTGCAGAGTCAGAAAAGTGAGAACGGACAGATGATGAAATGCAACATCGTTCTCCAGGAGATGGGCGGCAAGTATGAGAACCAGTACGCTGCGGCAATGTTGGGCAATATGGCGCAATGTAAGTATGCTCCGGGCGAGCTGGTGGCGGTTACGCTCCGCTTTACTACCCATGAGCACAATGGTCAGGTTTATCAGGATATTCTGGTTACGGACATTGAAAAAGCTTTTTAAAGGTAAAAAGGTAAAAGGGTAAAAAGGTAAAAAGAACCTTAACCCTTTGCAATCACGTTACCATAAAGGGTAAAAAAGTAAAAAGGTAAAAAGGGAGGCTTCGCTTGGAGACTTATTGCGGAGATTCTTAGTTATTAACTGAGTTGAAACAGAGGAGGATTTTCCATGGTAAAGCGCGCAACAATCCGGATGTTTCTTCTCCTAAAAATTCAATTCAGATTATGGTTAAGAAAGTAAACAAGGTTCAGAACAATGCTCAGAATAATGTTCAGAACCAGCAGGTGAATAATAATGACTGCCAGCATGTGCAGTTGGGTGGAATGGCTTACTATGATGCTAAGCAGTATTTCCTCTTCAGTCCTCAGGAATCGGGGGTGAATAAGGTTCCTCGATTCCGTTCGATGGGCGTGGCTCAGCAAATGCCAGACGGAACGTTTGATTTCGTGGTTCAGCACCGCCTCAGAACTCAGTCGGAACTGATTAAGAAACTGGCTCATGGTCGTGTGAGCAAGACCAAGGACGGTGCTATTCAGCTCACCTTGAAGGTGTTTTGCCATGAGGGAATCAACATCGCCCAAACGCTGGCTGTTGAGGCAGAAGAAGGGGCTGAGGCGGTATTGGACTACCAACTGAAACATTAGGATTTTTGTATTCAACTTAAAACGATAAGTAGAAACAGATAGATGAGTTGTTATTTAATTAAGGTGGAGAACGGGCACAAGGTTGCCCGCTCCATCACCTCGGAAGAGGAGTATAAGCAGCTGCGTGGAAGCAACGAGCAGAAGGCGAATCTTCGCCTGGCTCGTGCTGGAAACGATGCTGCGAAACGGAGACTGGTACAGTTTAACTACTCCGGCCACTATCCGCAAGGGGTAGTGAAGGGAATGAAACTGCCAAGCGGTGCTTTCGGATTTGATATGGATGAGCCGGAGGCTTTTGCCAAGGCTGCCAAGCTACTGCTGAAGGAACCGGACAAGTACGGACTTCTGATGCTGGAACGCAGTGCACGACAAGGCGGACATGCGGTGTTTGAACGCGAAAAGGGAAAGACGGTTCTGGAGAATCAGGTGAGGATTGCTACGATGCTCAAGTGTGAAATGGATACTTCGGCTCACGACATTAACCGGGTTTATTTCACGACCACATCGGATGACGAAGATCTGCTATTCCTTTCGCCACGACTCTTCAAGGATGAATATGATGAGGCTGCTGTGGCTGCTGAAGGGAAGGTCCTGGAAGAACGTGAAAGATACGGACAGGAGGAACTGCCGGAAGGGGCGCACAAGGCAAACAAGCATTATGAGCCCTGGAAGGAAGAATTCAAGAAGGATTCTCAAGGGGTTTTTAAGGGTCAGGAATTTAAGAATTCGAGAAATTCTACTTCTGCTGCTTCAACTTCTGCTGCTTCATCCACTTCTGCTGCTCAGGACAATTATCTTGGGATTCCTTATGGGGAAATCATTAAGAAGTGGTGGCAACTGTATAATGATGGGCAGGAGCCGATGCGCTCTAACCGCAATACGCTGACTTTTGAACTGGCTGTGAACCTGCGCCACATCTGTGGTTTTGACCGCAATCTGCTGGCTCAGATTATTCCCTGCTACGATGGTTTTCCCGAGCAGGAAAAGATGGCTTGCATCAACTCGGCATTGAACGAGAAAATCACGCAAATGCCTAAGCGACTGAAGGATGTGCTCTCTGCCATCCGTCAGGAACGTATGAAGCAAGGAAATGCAGGTGGTGGTTCGGCGGCTGACAATGAGGCGCTGGTAAATGCGCTGGACGAAGCTAACGCCAAGGATGATCTGTTCTATTATAATGCGCTGCCTAAGTTGCCGCAAGGCATTCGGGATTCCATCATCGCAGTAGGTCCGGCACTGGCACTGCCTGTAATCACAGCCATCTGTCCTGCCATCGGAATGCTCGCAACGGGCGTGAAGGTTTCCGTTCATGGCAAGATGAACTCGCTGAACCTCATCTCCTACATCGCCGGAGATTTTGCATCTGGCAAGGGTAGTATTGACCCCGTGATTGACGCATGGACTTCGGAAGTGAAGGAAATGGACAAAATGTATCAGCAGAAGGAGGATGAATGGCGAGCCAAGAAACGTGCAGCCAAGAACAAGAAGGAGCAGCCGGAAGAGCCGAAACTGCCTGTAAGATGCTTGACACTGAACAATACGGTGGCAAATCTGGCTGAACGACTGGCGAACACAGAAGGCAAGCATGCCTTCTCGTTTACTCCGGAAGCTGACACCGTAGCGCAGAAGTGGAAATCGGCAATGAGCGACTTTTCAGTCATGTTGAGACAGGCTTACGACGGAACAAGCTATGAGCGTGAAGCAAGAAGTGCGGATGCAGTGAATGTTCATATAGACAGACTGTTATGGAACGTTGTGATGTGTGGAACGCCTGATGCGCTCTATCGTGTGGTAAGCAATTATACGGATGGTTTCCAAAGCCGTATCATCGTGGCAAAAACGCCCGATAATACCTTCACTCCTCTTTCTGACAACATGTATGTGATGAACGAACGTCAGCGCGACCGCATTATTCAGATTGCTCATCTTCTGCCTTTGCTGACCGGTGAGGTGGTTCTGCCGAAGCTGGAGGATAAGGGTAGGGAATGGCTGGAACAGATCAGACTGGAGACGATGAAAAATGACGACAAGGTGAAAGCCCGCCAGCGTTTCCGTATCTGTCCAACCACCATGAGAATGATGACCTGCATCATGCTCTGCAAGGTTCTGGAAACGCTGATTCAGAAGCATGGTTTCAATGGAGCCGAGAAACAGCTGAAGGAGTCGCCTGATTTGTGGAAGGGAATGCTCGTAAAGACGCAGACACCAGCTATGCTGAATGTCTTTGATGTGCTGGCTGATTATCAGTTGGATAATGCGCTCTACTTCTTTCGTAGCCGAATCGAAGAGGCTTTCTCATCAAAGGATTATTGCTGCCAATCTGCTTGGGACCGATGTCGTCGGGGTAAGAATGATTCCATCTTCGAACGTCTGGACGTAACCTTCACCTTCGAACAGGCTGAGCAGCAGAGCGTTGCTGTTAAGGGGGCAAGTGCCACTCATGAATCAGTGAAACAGATGCTGAAAAACTGGAAACGCCAGGGTTTAATCAGCGTATTGCCAGACAGACATTATCAGAAAGTTTCGCCTACCATATAATTTTTGGGGGTTATTAAGGGTCAAGGTCACTAAGTGTCATTAAGTTTTTCGGTGCTTAAATCAGGCTTAATGGCCGGCCTTGACCCAATTATTCATTATCAATTATTAATTGTAAATTATCATGAACATCAATATATTCCGCCGTCGCTTCACTCCATGGAGTGTGGATGGCACAATGGTTATAGGTGGCAAGATTTTCTGTGACACCTTAGAACGTCCTAACCGTCATTTGCCAGCAGGACGTTATAAGATTTCTCTCATTCCTACCAAGCAAAAGAAGGTGTCGGAGACAAAGAAGAAAAATAAGTATGAAAGAGGAAAATATGAAATTGTTATCAAGCCTGTTATTCTGTTAAGATCCCATTACGTGCCTCGTACTGTTAGGCGCAGAGCTCGCTTCGTGCCTGGCAACGGTCCGCTACGTCTGAGAAACAAGAGTATCATTCTGGGCAAGTCTCATTATACCGGAATCGTTACGCAATCAGAAGAATGCTATAATGAATTTTGCCAGTTGTTGGATGAGGAATTCAAGAGGATGAAGAAAAAGCATCTACCGTGCAGAATCAATCTGTTTATCAGGGATTGGGGTGTTGACGAAATCCCCCTTAATTATCTGCTTATTTTTCAATAATTAATATTCAATATCATGCGTAAGATAAAGGAAATCATCATTCATTGCAGTGCGACCAAGGAAGGTCGCAACTTCACCGTAGCGGATATTGACCGCTGGCACCGGGAGCGCGGACTGCGCTGCATAGGTTATCATTTCGTGATTTATCGTGACGGCAGCATTCATGTAGGTCGTGCGATAGAGGAGGTCGGCGCCCATTGCAAGGGCCATAATTCCATCAGTATAGGCATTTGCTACATCGGCGGCTTATCAAAGAAAGGTAAGCCGAAGGATACAAGAACCCGAGACCAGAAAGCGGCAATGCGCTCGCTCATCGAGCAGCTGAAGGAGGAATATCCATTAGCCACGATTCATGGTCATAATGAATTTGCCAACAAAGCCTGTCCCTGCTTTAATGTAAAGAAGGAGTGGGGGAAGGAGTAAACACAAAAATAGCGGATCTGTCACAGACCCGCTATTTCCTATCATTTAAAATTTTTAAACAATGTTTATTGTTAATTTTCTTGCCTTATACAATGCCCTGAGCCATCATAGCCTTAGCTACCTTCAGGAAGCCGGCTACGTTTGCACCCTTTACGTAATTTACGTAACCATCTGGCTCAGTACCATACTTCACGCAGTTAGCGTGAATATCGTTCATGATGTCGTGGAGCTTAGCATCAACCTCCTCACGAGACCACTTCAGACGCTCTGAGTTCTGGCTCATCTCAAGACCTGATACGGCAACACCACCTGCGTTGGCTGCCTTACCTGGAGAGTAGAGAATCTTAGCATCCTGGAATACCTTGATAGCCTCTGGAGTAGTAGGCATGTTGGCACCCTCGCTTACTGCGATTACGCCGTTGGCGATGAGAGCCTTGGCTGCCTCCTCGTTGATTTCGTTCTGAGTAGCTGATGGGAGAGCGATGTCTGCCTTCTCAAACCAAGGCTTAGCACCTGCAACATATTTTACACCATACTTCTCTGCATACTCCTTGATACGACCACGCTCTACGTTCTTGAGCTCCATGATGTAATCGAGCTTCTCGCGGTCGATTCCGTCTGGGTCGTAGATGTAACCGTCTGAATCTGAACATGTAACTGGCTTAGCACCCAACTGGAGCAACTTCTCCATAGTGTACTGGGCTACATTACCTGAACCTGAAACCAAAACGGTCTTGCCCTTGATGTCAATACCCTTGGTAGCGAGCATGTTGCAGAGGAAGTATACGTTACCGTAACCTGTAGCCTCAGGACGGATCAATGAACCGCCGAACTCCTGACCCTTACCGGTCAAGACGCCCTGGAACTGGTGTGTCAACTTCTTGTACATTCCGAAGAGGTAACCTACCTCACGGCCACCTACACCGATGTCACCAGCTGGAACATCCTCGTCTGGACCCATGTGACGGTAAAGCTCTGTCATGAAAGCCTGGCAGAAACGCATTACCTCGTTGTTGCTCTTGCCACGTGGAGAGAAGTCGGAACCACCCTTAGCACCACCCATTGGGAGAGTAGTAAGAGAGTTCTTGAATGTCTGCTCGAAAGCCAAGAACTTCAAAATACCCAAGTTTACTGACTTGTGGTAGCGAAGACCTCCCTTGTAAGGGCCAATCGCGTTGTTGTGCTGTACGCGGTAACCCATGTTAGTCTGTATGTTGCCCTTATCATCTACCCAAGATACGCGGAACTGGATGATGCGGTCTGGAATGCAGAGACGCTCGATGAGGTTTGCCTTCTCAAACTCTGGGTGCTTGTTGTACTCTTCCTCGATAGTACCGAGAACCTGACTAACTGCCTGAATGTACTCAGGCTCGTTTGGGAATCTTCTTTGGAGATTCGCGATTACTTCAGATGCTTTCATAATCTTTAATCTTTTATTGTGTTTAAATTCTTATTTTTTATTTCTGCTTGCAAAGGTACATGTTTTTCTTGAAAACACCAACAAAAAGAAAGAAAAAATGCAGAAAAAGTAGAAAAAAGTCATTTTTTAACATTTTTAGCCACGTTTTGTAGCGCTTTTGTGTACGCACACCTTATTATATAAGAGCCGTTTTTCGGGGTTAAGCCTTTATTTCTGTTTTGGGAATTTTGCATTCTGACGACTTCTGTTTATCTATCCTGCGCCATAGGGCATAAATGAGCAGGATGATAGCGTAGAGACCGATTACCTGAGGCAGGCTGATTCTTACGTTTTCGATGCTTGCTCCAGGCAGCATGCTGATTAGTTTTATGGCTGTATTCAGAAACTGGGTGATGCTGGTAAGGGCGCCTGATGTAAGGCTGATGAGTGGGGCGACAACCGGTGCTATGGGCGCCCATAACGTGAGTGGGGAGAACAGGATTAATGCTGCTCCAAGATATAGGATGAGGGTTGCTGCGGGAATGGCGATGTAATTGGTGAGAAGTGAATAGCACGATATTCTGCCGAAGGTGTAGACGATGACCGGAAGGGTTCCTATCTGGGCTGCCAGTGAAACGCAAAGGAGTCCCCATGCCCAACGGATGAAACGGCTGCGGATGGGGAGGAGGGAGTAAAGGGGTGAGAAGAACAGCAGAATGGAGGCTACGGCAAGGAACGAAAGCTGGAAACTCAACTCGAAAAGGTAGAGCGGACTGATGAAGAGCATCAATATATAAGCTGAGGCTAAGGTGTTGAGCGGCAGACCGGTACGATGGAAAGCTAAACTTAAGCTGTAGGCTGAAAGCATGATGGCTGAACGGACTGCACTTGCCGGCAATCCTATGAGAAAAACGTAGGTCCAGATGGAGATGAGGGACAGGATGATGGTGTAAACTGAGTACTTTCTGCCGCCTAGCAGAAAGATGAAAAGCTGGAAGATTATGCCTATATGAAGTCCGCTTACTGCCAGGATGTGACTGGCTCCGGAAATGGAGTAACTGTTTCGGGTGTTCGAGTCGAGTGCGCTCTTGTCGCCCAGCGCCATGGCTGCGATGACTGCATAGTCTTGCTGTTTTACGTGAAGGGAAACCAGTTTGCTTTCAATATTGCTTTTATAGCGTTCGGTATTGATTTTTGCCCGTGTGAGGTAAGACAGTTCCTGCCAGTTTTTCAGTTGTGTAGAGGTTTGGGAATCAGCTATTTGCTTACAGGTAAGAAAAGCCCCAAGGCTCAGAATGCATAAATGAATCATCACGCATTGGGAGAAGATGAGAAACTGGTGGCTCCTACTGAAGTAAGTTTTTTGGCTTAAGAACTCAGTAAGGAAAAAGATGATGCTGCCAAGGGCGCATGAAATGATGGAGATGATGAGCCAGAAGCGCATGTTGAAATCATCATAGCCCCATTTGGCTATGATGATTCCGATCGTCAGTGTGAGGCTGATGGTCATGAGCGGGGTGAGGGGTAGCTCTTTCATCATTCCTCTTTCCTTTTAAAAGATAATTTATTTCCTATTTCTTGAATCCGAAGATGCGCTTGATGAATGTCTTCACAGCGTTTTCTTTCTTCTGTGGATTTACGATAGGGGTGTGCTTGCGTGCAGCCGGCTTGTCGCCCTTTTTCTGGGCTACGCCTCTGCCACGGCCGTTGCTGCCCGGACGAACATTGTTCTCGGTGCCTGGGCGCTGCTGGTTGCTGTTATTGCTGTTATTGCGGTGCTTCTGGCTGTTGCTGTTCTTTGGCTGCTCGCCTGGCTGGGCTGGCTTTCTGTTCTGCTGCTTTGCGTTCTGCTGCCTGTTGCCCTGCTGTGGCTGCTGCTTTGCGTTCTGCTGCTTGTTGCCCTGCTGAGGCTGCTGCTTTGCGTTCTGCTGCCTGTTGCCCTGCTGAGGCTGCTGCTCGTTGTTGCGTGGCGCTTTTTCCTGACGCTCGTTTGGCTTGTTCGGCTTGCGCTTGTGAGAAGTCTGGTCGCGGTCTTTCTGTCGGCGGTTCTTGGCGCTGTTCTTTCCGGCCTCGCCGTTTCCGCCGTTACCGCGTCTGTTGTTTCTTCCGTTTGCGCCTTTCTTCTTCGGCTTGTTGAGCTTGATGTATTCAGGACCTTCGCCGCATCCTTCAGGGAGAGGCATCTTGTCTACCACCTTCTCCAGGAACTTCTCTATCTGCTGGAACCAGTACTGGTCTTCTTCGCTTACGAAGGTGATGGCTCTACCATCGCGGTTGGCACGGGCTGTACGGCCGATGCGGTGAACGTAATCTTCTGTATCGTGAGGAACATCGTAATTGATGACCATCTCAATATCATCGATGTCGATTCCGCGCGCCACAATGTCGGTAGCTACGAGAACATCATACTGTCCGCTCTTGAACTTGAACATCACATCATCGCGTTCAGCCTGTTCCAGGTCACTGTGCATGGCTCCGCAGTTTACTCCAATCTGCTGGAGGGAAGCTGCGAGTTGCTTCACCTTGAATTTGCTGCCGCTGAAGACGATGACACGCTTCAGGTCGCCCGCCTTGAAGATATCCTTGATGATGGTCATCTTCTGGGTTTCGTAGC